>NZ_JBIVUF010000001.1:794629-931665 GCF_044757085.1 Streptomyces sp. NPDC091376
CCCGGTGCCCAGCGCCCCCGCGGCCCCGGCGCCGCCCCCCCCCCCGCGCGCCCCCCCGGGGCCCGGGCCCGGACGCTTTCAGCGGCGCCGTGCGCGCACGGCGTGTGCCTCGCCGATGTGCGCGGTCAGCGCGAGCGAGGCGGTGGCCCGTTCATAGGTCAGCTGCGCCACCCGCGCGAAGAGGCAGTCGAGGATCAGCAGCACCGAGTGGCGGGTGCCGAATCCGCCGCGCCGGAAACTGGTCTCCGCCGAGGTCGAGGTGAGGTGGACCGAGGCCGCGGCGGCGATGGGTGAGCGCGGATCGCCGGTGACCGCCACGGTCGCGGCGCCCCGCTCGGCGGCGAGTCGGAGCGGGCTGAGGACCTCACGGGTGGCGCCGGAGTGGGAGAGGGCCACCACCGTGTCGGAGGGCGTGAGCAGGGCGGCGGAGGTCTCCGCGGCATGGACCTCGGTCCAGCTCCGGGCGGCGCAGCCGATGCCGAAGAGCCGGGCCTCCGTCTCGCGCGCCACGATGCCCGAGGCGCCCACTCCGTAGACGTCGATGCGCCGCGCCCGGGCGACGGCCTGCGCCGCCCGCTCCAGGGCGTCCCGGTCGAGGTGCTCCACAGTCTGTCGCAGGGCCTGCAGATCGGCCCGGGCGACGACCGCGACGACATGGTCCAGCGGGTCGTCGGGGCCGATTCCGTGTCCGATGGGACGTTCGTCGGCGGGACGGCCCCCCTGTTCCTTGGCGAGTTCGAGCAGCAGGTGCTGGTACGAGTCGAGGCCGAGCGCCCGGCAGAAGCGGGTCACCGAGGCCTGGGACGTCCCTGTGCGGCGGCCGAGTTCGGCCGCCGAGGCGAGGGTGACGCTCTGCGGATCGGCCAGCACGTGCTCGCCGACCTTGCGCAGGGAGCCGCTCATCCGGGGCAGCTCGGAGCGGATCAGTGCGGTGATCATGGCGGCTCGTCTCTGGCGTTCGGTGCTCTGGGCTTGTCCTCGGGGAATCTATCAACCACGATGCGAGCTCATGAGTGAATCCATCAGCCGGCCTCTGGTCATCGGCGTCGACGCGGGCGGGACGCGGGTCCGCGCGCGCCTGGCGGAGGCGCGCGGCGGCGCCGTCCTCGGCGAAGGCACGGGCGGGCCCGGCAACGCGATGAGCGTCGAGCGTGACGCCCTCACCCGCCATCTGACCGCCGCCCTCGCCGGGGCCGTTCCGCCCGGCCTCGGCGGCACGGTCACCGCCGTCGTCGGCGGCTTCGCCGGCGGGTCGACCGTCGGCCCACCCGACAAGGGGCGCTCGCTCGCCCTGCGTTGCCTTGCCGAGGCGCTCGCCGCGGTGGGGGCGGCACCCGCGGCGCTGGACGTGTACGGAGACGTGGACGTCGCCTTCGCCTCGGGCCGGGGGGTGCCGGCCGACGGGCTCGTCGTCATCGCCGGCACCGGTGCGGTCGCCGCCCGCGTGGCGGACCGCCGGTCGGTGCGCTCGGCCGACGGGGACGGCTGGCTCCTGGGCGATTCCGGGAGCGGCTTCTGGCTGGGCCGGGAGGCGCTGGTCGCGGTGCTGAGGGCGCTGGACGGGCGTGGGCCGCGGACCGCGCTGGCGGAGCCGCTGCTCGCGCACTGTCTGGGCCGCCGGGGAGAGCTGCCGGAATCCTGGGCCGGTCGCAGATCGCTCCGCGAGGCCCTCATCGGGCACGCGTTCACGGAGCACCCCGTACGGCTCGCGGCGCTCAGCCCCTTCGTGGTGGCGGCCGAGGAGGCGGGGGACGAGGTGGCCCGGAGCCTGCTCGACCGCGCCGCGGACGAACTGGCCGCCACGGTCAGCGCGTTGGCCCCGATCCCGGGAGAACCCCTGGTCACGAGCGGTGGACTGCTGGGCCCTCAGGGGCCGCTGCTGGAGCGACTGACGGTGCGGACACGGGCGTTGGGGCTGCGGCCCGAACCCGTGACGGACGGTGCGGCCGGGGCCGTGGAGCTGGCGCGGCTCTTGACGTGAGATGCCGGCGGCTGATTCATTGAGCCGAAATGTGCATGGGGCGGTGAATCACTGATTCGATGGTTCACGATGCGGGCACGCCTGATGCATGCCATGAGCCGGTCGTCGACGTTCTCCCAGGGAGTCAGTCATGCCTCAGTCGCACCAGGGCCCTCACGCGCAGCTCGGGGCCGGCCTGTTCGTCGACCACGGACGCGCGGCCTTCGAGCGGGCGGTCGAGGCCAACAAGGACTCCGTCGCGGCGGCGGCCCGGCTCATCGCGGACTGTGTCGCCGCGGACGGCGTCGTCCACGCCTTCGGCACCGGGCACTCGCAGGCGGCCGCCCTGGAGATCGCGGGCCGGGCCGGCGGACTCGTCCCCACCAGCCGGATCTCCCTCGCCGATCTCGTGCTCCGCGGCGGCGAGGACCGCGCCGTACTCGACGACCCGCTGCTGGAGCGTTCCCCCGGCCTGGCCGCCCGGCTCTACACCCTGGCCACGCCACGCCCGCAGGACATGTTCGTGATCATCTCCAACTCGGGTGTCAACAACTCGATCGTCGACATGGCCCTCCATGTGAAGGCGGCGGGCCACCCGCTGGTCGCCCTCACCTCGCTGGAGCACACCAACTCCGTGCCATCCCTGCACAGCAGCGGAAAGCGGCTCGCCGACCTCGCCGACGCCGTCCTCGACAACTGCGCGCCCACCGGTGACGCCCTCCTTCCGCTGCCCGACGGCAACGCCCTGTGCGGCGTCTCCACGCTCACCTCCTCGCTGCTCATCCAGATGACCGTCGCCGAGGCCGTCGCCCTGCTCGGCGCGGAGGGCCACGAGGCGCCCGTGTACGTCTCCGCCAACGTGCCGGGCGGTTACGAGCGGAACGCCGTGCTCGAAGCCCGCTACCACGGGCGGCTGCACCGAGGCGGGCACTGACCGGGCAGGGCGGACTCGGGCGCGGCCGCTGCTCGCCGCCGCGTCTGCGGCCACCGGATCAACTAGGTTGGTGGGGCAGCGGGGCACGCAGGCAGGTACGAGAAGAAGTGGGCTGAAGATGAACGCAACCCGGCTCAACCGGACGCCCGAATGGGCTGCTCTCACCAAGCACCGTGAGCAGCTGGCCGACACACATCTGCGGGAACTGTTCGCCGCCGATGCCGAGCGCGGCAGCCGGTACACCCTCCAGGTCGGCGACCTCTACCTCGACTACTCCAAGCAGCGGGTGACCGACGAGACGCTGGCGCTGCTGCGGGACCTGGCGGCGGCGACCGATGTGGCGGGGCTGCGGGACGCCATGTTCCGCGGCGAGAAGATCAACATCACCGAGAACCGGGCGGTGCTGCACACCGCGCTGCGCGCCCCCCGTGGCGCCGTCATCGAGGTCGACGGCGAGAACGTGGTCCCCGCGGTGCACGCCGTGCTCGACAAGATGGGCGCCTTCTCCGAGCGGATCCGCTCGGGCAGCTGGACCGGTCACACCGGAAAGCCCATCAAGAACGTCGTCAACATCGGTATCGGCGGCTCCGATCTGGGTCCGGCGATGGCCTATGAGGCACTGCGCTCCTACACCGCACGGGACCTGACGCTCCGTTTCGTCTCCAACGTCGACGGGGCCGATCTCCACGAGGCGGTGCGCGACCTCGACCCCGCCGAGACGCTGTTCATCATCGCGTCAAAGACGTTCACCACCGTCGAGACCATCACCAACGCCACGTCCGCCCGCGACTGGCTGCTCACCGGCCTCGGCGCCGGCCAGGACGCCGTCGCCAAGCACTTCGTGGCGCTGTCGACCAACGCCGGCAAGGTCTCCGAATTCGGCATCGACACGGCCAACATGTTCGAGTTCTGGGACTGGGTCGGCGGCCGCTACTCGTACGACTCGGCCATCGGACTCTCGCTGATGATCGCCATCGGCCCGGACCGGTTCCGCGAGATGCTCGACGGGTTCCACCTCGTCGACGAGCACTTCCGCACGGCGCCGCCGGAGGAGAACGCGCCGATGCTGCTCGGCCTCCTCGGCATCTGGTACGACAACTTCTTCGACGCCCAGTCGCACGCGGTGCTGCCCTACTCGCACTACCTGAGCAGGTTCACGGCGTACCTGCAGCAGCTGGACATGGAGTCCAACGGCAAGTCCGTCGACCGCGAGGGCAACCGGGTCGACTGGCAGACCGGGCCCGTCGTCTGGGGCACCCCCGGCACCAACGGGCAGCACGCGTACTACCAGTTGATCCACCAGGGCACCAAGCTCATCCCCGCCGACTTCATCGGCTTCGCCGAGCCGGTCGGGGACCTGCTGCCCGGGCTCGTGCCCCAGCACGACCTGCTGATGGCCAACTTCTTCGCCCAGACCCAGGCGCTGGCGTTCGGCAAGACCCCCGACGAGGTGCGGGCCGAGGGCGTCGCCGAGGACCTGGTGCCGCACAAGACGTTCGTGGGGAACCACCCGACCACCACGATCCTGGCGAAGCAGCTGACCCCGTCCGTCCTCGGCCAGCTCGTCGCGCTCTACGAGCACAAGGTGTTCGTCCAGGGCGCCGTCTGGAACATCGACTCCTTCGACCAGTGGGGCGTCGAGCTCGGCAAGGTCCTGGCCAAGCGGATCGAGCCCGTACTGACCCGCACGGGGACACCGGCCGCCGACGCGGCGGGCGGCGAGGACCTCGACAGCTCGACCGCCACGCTCGTGGACACGTACCGCACCCTGCGCGGCAGGTAGCCCGATGCCGGGGGAGGGGACCGTGCGGCTGCGGCCGCCGAACAACAGGGTGGACGAACGGGCCGTCGGCTGGTGGCGCGTGCAGTGCCTGCTGACGACGCTGGTGCCGGTGGCGGTGCTCGCCGTCCTCGGCGCGTTCATCGAGCCCGCCAGGGGCCGGCTGCTCACCGCGGCCGGCGCCCTGGCGGTCCTCGGCCTCGCCGGCACGGCCTTCTTCCCCTCCTGGTGGTACCGGGTCCACCGCTGGGAGGTCACGGACGAGGCGGTGTACGTCCGTACCGGTGCCCTCTGGCAGGAGTGGCGGATCGCCCCGATGTCCCGGATCCAGACCGTCGACACCGTCCGCGGACCGCTGGAGCAGGCCTTCCGGCTCGCCACCGTCACCGTCACCACGGCCTCCGCCAAGGGCGCGATCAGGATCGAGGGCCTGGACCACGAGCTCGCGGCGGAGCTGGCCGAACAGCTGACCAGGATCACCCAGGCCACGCAGGGGGACGCCACATGAGCGCCACCGGCGGGCCCGACGGGACCGCCGGGCGTCCGGACGACGGGCACCGACCGGACGACAGCCACCGACCGGACGACAGCCGACGACCGGCCGACGGCCTGCGGTCCGATGACAGCCGACGGTCCGATGACAGCCGACGGTCCGGCGACGGCCTGCCGCCCGATGACAGCCCGCCGCCGGACGACGGCTGGAGGCAGCTCGACCGGCGCACCGTCCTCGTCACGGCCGCGGTCATGGCGGGCGTGGCCGGCGGCGCCGGACTGCCCGCGCTCCTCGGCCTCGCCGGCGGCATGCCGTGGTGGCGGGCGCTCGCCTGGGTGCTCGCGGGTGCCGCCGTGCTCATCGCGGCAGGCGCGGGCGCGGACTACGTACGGTGGCGGCGCACGCGGTACCGCATCGGGCCCGAGCGCGCCGAACTCCACACCGGGCTGCTGCTGATGAAGCGCCGCTCCCTGGCGCGTGAACGCATCCGCAGCGTCGACCTGACGGCCCATCCGCTGCTGCGGATACTCGGCCTGGTCAAGGTGCGGATCGGCACCGGCGAGCACACCGGCACCGGAGAGTCCACGCTGGAGCTCGACCCGGTGACGAAGGCGGAGGGCGAGCGGCTGCGTCGTGAACTGCTGGCCCGTAGCGCCGTGTCCGCCCCGGGGAGCCACCGGGAGGGCACGCTGGCCGTTCTCGACCCCCGCTGGATCCGCTACGCGCCGGTCTCGTTCGTCGCCCCGCTGCTCGGCGGGGCGGCCGTCGGCGCGGTGATGCAGGTCAGCGAGTGGTTCGGCGCTCAGGCCCGGGTCATCGACTGGGTCGGCGAGCGCTTCCAGGACACGCCGCTGGTCTGGACGCTCGTCGTGCTCGTCGCCGCGGCCCTCGTCGCCGGCGTCGTCGGCGCGCTCGGCCTCTGGGTCGAGATGTGGTTCAACCACCGGCTGGAACGGGAGCCGGGCGGCACCCTGCGGGTCCGCCGTGGGCTGTTCACCACCCGCTCGATCTCCATCGAGGAGCGGCGGCTTCGGGGCGTCGAACTCGTCGAGCCGATCGGCGTACGGCTGTGCGGGGCGGCGCGGGTGGACGCGGTCGCGACCGGTCTTGCCACGGACGAGGCGGACCAGCACGCGGACCACAAGACGCTGCTGCCGGCCGCGCCACGGGCCGTCGCCGACGAGGTCGCGGCGCTGGTGCTGCGGGAGACCGGGGCCCCGACGAGCGCGCCGCTCACCGCCCATCCGCGCGCCGCCCGCAGCCGCAGGCTCCGCTGGGCGCTCGGCGCCGCGCTGCTGCCGCTCCTGGTGCTCACGCTGCTGGGGCTGCTGCTCACGAACGTCCTGCTGTACGTCGCGGCGGCCTGCGCGGTGCTGTTCCTTCCGCTCGCGGTGGTGCTGGCCCTGGACGCGTACCGGAGCCTCGGTCACGCGCTCGGCGGCGACTATCTGCTCGCCCGCTCCGGGACCGTCCGGCGCGCGACCGTCGCACTCCAGCGCGACGGGGTCATCGGCTGGACGGTCAAACAGTCCTGGTTCCAGCGCCGTGCCGGGGTCCTCACCCTGACGGCGACCACGGCGGCGGGCGACGGGGCGTACTCGGTCTACGACGCGGATCCTCACGAGGTCCTCGACTTCGCCTCCCGCGCGGTCCCGGGCCTGCTGGAGCCGTTCCTGGAGCGACCGGAACGCACCCTGTGAGAGACCTCACCGCCGGAGCGGTCCGGAGTGTCTCGTTCCGCCGTGATCATGACGTGCATGACCTCTACCGATCGCCGCACCGTACTGGCCGGACTCGCCAGCGCCGCACTCGGCGCCTCCGTGCTCAACGCCTTCACCGCCGCCCCCGCGTACGCCGTCGACGGCTATGCGTCGAACACCGACCTCTACACGAAGCTCGCCGGAAGGGAGGGGACGGACTTCGCCCGGCGCTACAAGCGCCTTGAACTGGTCGACAGCAGCAACGAGTTGAGACACCCCTTCAACCGCACCACGATCATGGCCATCCACGGCGGAGCCATCGAGGGCGGCACCTCGGAACTGTGTCTGGCCATCGCCGGTTACCACCCCGCCACTCTGGCCCCGACAGCCGCCGGTGGCCCGCTGCACGACTACTGGATGTTCGAGGGCATCGCCTCGGACGGCAACGCCTCGATGCACGTCACCTCGACGCACAACGACGACCGCATCGCCCTCTCGATGGCCGCGGCCAGCCTCAACGTCCTGAGCCTGCACGGCTGCGACGCGAAGACGGCAGGTACGTCCGCGGCGCCCGAGGCGGTCGTCGTCGGCGGTCGCAACGGCGACTTCAAGGCCCGGCTTCGCGAGGAGCTCGAGGCCGCGGACTTCCGCACCATCGACGGCTCGTCCGTCCCCGCTCTCGCAGGTACCGACGTGGACAACATCTGCAACAAGACCCTGCTGGGCAAGGGCGCGCAGCTGGAGATCACCGAGGAGCTGCGCCGCAGCCTGTTCGAAGCGGGCCACTTCACCCGCCTGGGACGGCCGAACCACACCAACGACCGCTTCACCGCGTTCGTCGGCGCCACCCGCAGGGCCATCGCCGGTCTGGAGGCCCACCCGGACCAGGTGATCCTCTGACGCGGCGAAGGCCCGGTCCGCCGAAGGGCGGGCCGGGCCTTCGTGTCACCAGGTGACCTCCCGTCAGGGCGAGGCCGGGGGATACAGGTCGCGCGGAAGCTGCGAGGCCGCCGCCGAGTCGAGCAGCCACAGCGTCCGCGACCTGCCGTAGGCGCCCGCCGCCGGTGCCTGGATCTCGCCGGCACCCGAGAGGGCGATCCTCGCCGCGTTGGCCTTGTCCTCGCCGGCCGCGAGCAGCCACACCTCGCGCGCCGCGCGGATCGCCGGAAGCGTCAACGAGACACGCGTCGGCGGAGGCTTGGGCGCGCCGTGGACGCCGACGACCGTGCGCTCGGTCTCCCGTACCGCCGGAAGCTCGGGGAACAGGGACGCGACATGCGTGTCCGGGCCGACACCCAGCATCAGGACGTCGAACGTGGGCACATCGGCGTGGTCCTCGGGCCCCGCCGCCGCGGCCAGTTCCTCCGCGTACGCCGCCGCGGCCGCCTCCGCGTCGGTGCCGTGGGGTCCGTCGGACGCGGGCATCGCGTGCACCCGGGACGGGTCGAGCGGGACCGAGTCCAGCAGGGCCGCACGGGCCTGGGTGACATTGCGCTCCGGGTCGCCCTCGGGCAGGAAGCGCTCGTCGCCCCACCACAGATCGAGCCGCGACCAGTCGATCGCGTCCCGCGCGGGCGCGGCGGCGAGCGCGGCCAGCAGGCCGTTGCCGTTGCGCCCGCCGGTCAGCACGACCGACGCGGAGCCGCGACCGGACTGGGCGTCCACGATCTTGGTGATCAGCCGGGCCGCGGCGGCCTGCGCCATCAGCTCCTTGTCGCGGTGGACGACGAGTTGAGGGGCGCTCACTTGGAGGCCGCCTTCTTGGCCGGGGCCCTGGTCGCCGTCTTCTTCGCAGCCGGTGCGGACGTGATCTCGGCCGACTCGTCGTTCAGCCGCTCCACGCCGTAGCGCAGCGCCGAGGCGTAGGTGTCGTCCGGGTCGAGCCGCCGCAGCTCCTCCGCGATCAGCTCGGCCGTCTCCCGGCGCTTCAGCGCCACCGCGCGGTCCGGCTGGCCCTGGATGGACAGCGTCGCGAGCGAGCCGTCCGCCCGGTCCAGCACGATCGGGCCGTTGTCCGTCTGGAGCCGTACGGCCGTGAGGCCGGGACCGGCCGACACCGAGCGCTTCACCGGTACCTTCAGCCGGTCGGCGAGCCACATGCCGAGCAGCTCGCAGCTCGGGTTGAACTCCTCGCCCTCCACCTCGGCCGAACTCGCCTGCCACGGGACCTGGTCCAGTGCCGCCGCGAGCATCGAGCGCCACGGTGTGATGCGGGTCCAGGACAGATCCGTGTCGCCCGGGGTGTAGGCGTCGGCGCGGGCCGCCAGCTCGGCGACCGGACGCTCACAGGCGTAGGTGTCGGTCACCCGCCGCTGGGCCAGTGCGCCCAGCGGGTCGGACGCCGGGTCCACCGGGGCGTTCACCGGCCACCACACCACGACCGGGGCGTCCGGCAGGAGCAGCGGCAGCACTACCGACTGGGCGTGCTCGTTGACCTCGCCGTACAGCCGCAGCACCACCGTCTCGCCGGTGCCGGCGTCCGCGCCGACCCGCACCTCGGCGTCGAGGCGCGCCTTCGCCCGGTCGCGCGGCGAGCGCGAGACCCGCTTGATGACGACGAGGGTGCGCGAGGGGTGCTCCCGGGACGCCTCGTTCGCCGCCTTCAGCGAGTCGTACGCGTTCTCCTCGTCCGTGACGATGACGAGCGTGAGGACCATGCCGACGGCCGGTGTGCCGATGGCCCTGCGGCCCTGCACCAGCGCCTTGTTGATCTTGCTGGAGGTGGTGTCCGTAAGGTCGATCTTCATGGCCGACGCCAGCTCCGTCCGTCTCGTGCGAGCATTTCGTCCGCCTCGACCGGACCCCAGGTGCCGGCCGGATACTGCGCGGGCTTGCCGTGCTTGTCCCAGAACTGCTCGATCGGGTCGAGGATCTTCCAGGACAGCTCGACCTCGGCCAGCCTCGGGAAGAGGTTGGAGTCACCGAGCAGGACGTCCAGGATCAGCCGCTCGTAGGCCTCGGGGCTGGACTCCGTGAAGGACTCGCCGTACGCGAAGTCCATCGAGACGTCCCGGACCTCCATCGACGTGCCCGGCACCTTCGAGCCGAACCGCATCGTCACGCCCTCGTCCGGCTGCACCCGGATCACCAGGGCGTTGTGCCCCAGCTCCTCGGTGGCCGTCTGATCGAAGGGGGAGTGCGGCGCGCGCTGGAAGACGACCGCGATCTCGGTGACCCGGCGGCCCAGCCGCTTGCCGGTACGGAGATAGAAGGGGACACCCGCCCAGCGGCGGTTGTCGATCTCCAGCTTTATGGCGGCGTAGGTGTCGGTCTTCGACTTCGGGTTGATGCCGTCTTCCTGGAGATAGCCGACGGCTTTCTCGCCGCCCTGCCAGCCCCCCGCGTACTGCGCGCGCACCGTGCCGGTCGCCAGGTCCCTGGGCAGCTTCACCGCGCCCAGCACCTTGGTCTTCTCCGCCGCCAGCGCGTCCGCGTCGAAGGAGGCGGGCTCCTCCATCGCGGTCAGCGCGAGCAGCTGGAGGAGGTGGTTCTGGATGACGTCACGGGCGGCGCCGATGCCGTCGTAGTAGCCGGCGCGGCCGCCGATGCCGATGTCCTCGGCCATGGTGATCTGGACATGGTCCACGTACGACCGGTTCCAGATCGGCTCGAAGAGCGTGTTGGCGAAGCGGAGCGCCATGATGTTCTGGACGGTCTCCTTGCCGAGGTAGTGGTCGATACGGAAGACCTGGTCCGGCGCGAAGACCTCGTGGACGATCGAGTTCAGCTCCATGGCGGAGGCCAGGTCGTGGCCGAAGGGCTTCTCGATGACGGCGCGCCGCCACGAGCCGTCCGCCTGGTCGGCGAGACCGTGCTTCTTGAGCTGCTTGACGACCTTGGGGAAGAACTTCGGCGGCACCGAGAGGTAGAAGGCGAAGTTGCCGCCGGTTCCCTGCGCCTGGTCCAGCTCCGTGATCGTCTTCTTGAGGTTCTCGAAGGCGTCGTCGTCGTCGAAGTCGCCCTGGACGAAGCGCACTCCCTGAATGAGCTGCTGCCAGACCTCCTCGCGGAAGGGGGTGCGGGCGTGCTCCTTCACGGCGTCATGGACCACCTGTGTGAAGTCCTGGTCGTCCCATTCGCGACGCGCGAATCCGACGAGCGAGAAGCCCGGCGGCAGCAGCCCGCGGTTGGCGAGGTCGTAAACAGCGGGCATCAACTTTTTACGTGACAAATCGCCCGTGACGCCGAAGATCACCAGGCCCGACGGCCCCGCGATACGCGGGAGCCGTCGGTCCGCGGCGTCACGAAGCGGATTGGCTCCGTGTGCGGAAGACAAGGTGCTCAGCCCTCCGAGGGAGCGAGGCGATCGAGCTCCGCCTGCGTCGACTTGAGCAGATCGTTCCAGGACGCCTCGAACTTCTCGACGCCCTCGTCCTCCAGCAGCTGCACGACGTCGGCGTAGGAGATCCCGAGCTTCTCGACGGCGTCGAGCTCGGCGCGCGCCTGCTCGTAGGTACCGCGCACCGTGTCGCCGGTGATCTGCCCGTGGTCGGCGGTGGCCTCCAGGGTCGCCTCCGGCATGGTGTTGACCGTGCCCGGGGCGACCAGATCGACCACGTACAGCGTGTCCTTGTACGCCGGGTCCTTGACGCCCGTCGAGGCCCACAGCGGACGCTGCTTGTTGGCCTGCGCCTTGTCCAGCGCGGCCCAGCGGTCCGAGGAGAAGACCTCCTCGTACGCCTGGTAGGCGAGACGCGCGTTGGCGAGCGCCGCCTTGCCGCGCACCTCCTTCGCCTCGTCCGTGCCCAGCGCGTCCAGCCGCTTGTCGATCTCGGTGTCCACACGGGACACGAAGAATGACGCCACCGAACGGATCTTGGACAGGTCGAGGCCCGCGGCCTTGGCCTTCTCCAGGCCCGCCAGGTAGGCGTCCATGACCTCGCGGTAACGCTCCAGCGAGAAGATCAGCGTGACGTTGACGCTGATACCGAGGCCGATGACCTCGGTGATCGCCGGCAGGCCGGCCTTCGTCGCAGGGATCTTGATGAACGTGTTCGGCCGGTCCACCAGCCAGGCCAGCTGCTTGGCCTCGGCGATGGTCGCCGTCGTGTTGTGCGCGAGACGCGGGTCGACCTCGATCGACACCCGGCCGTCCTGGCCGCCCGTCGAATCGAAGACCGGACGCAGCACGTCGGCGGCGTCCCGCACGTCCGCCGTCGTGATCATGCGGATGGCTTCCTCGACGGTCAGCCGACGCGCGGCGAGGTCGGCGAGCTGCTGCTCGTAGCCGTCACCGGACGAGATGGCCTTCTGGAAGATCGACGGGTTTGTCGTGACACCCACGACGTGCTGCTGGTCGATCAGCTCCGCGAGGTTGCCGGACGTGATCCGCTTGCGCGACAGGTCGTCGAGCCAGATCGCGACGCCTTCGTCGGAGAGGCGCTTGAGTGCGTCTGTCATGAGAGTTGCATCTCCTACTAGTCGTGTACCGGCGTCAGCGCGCGGCGGCTTCGATCGATTCCCGTGCCGCGGCGGCCACGTTCTCGGGGGTGAACCCGAACTCACGGAACAGCACCTTGCCGTCGGCCGACGCACCGAAGTGCTCCAGCGAGACGATCCGGCCGGCGTCACCGACGTAGCGGTACCAGGTAAGACCGATACCCGCCTCGACCGCCACCCGGGCCTTCACCGAAGGCGGCAGCACGCTGTCCTTGTACGCCTGGTCCTGCTCCTCGAACCACTCGACGGACGGCATCGAGACGACCCGGGCCGGGATGCCGTCGGCCTGCAGCTGCTCACGGGCCTCGACGGCCAGGTGGACCTCGGAGCCCGTGCCGATCAGCACGACCCGCGCCTCGCCGCCCTCGGCCTCGAAGAGGACGTAACCACCCTTGGCCGCGTCGTCGTTGGGCTCGTACGTCGGCACGCCCTGACGGGTCAGCGCCAGACCGTGCGGGGCGCCCACACCGAATTCCTTCGTGTAGCGCCGGAGGATCTCGCGCCACGCGATCGCGGTCTCGTTGGCGTCGGCCGGACGCACGACGTTCAGACCCGGGATGGCACGCAGCGAGGCCAGGTGCTCCACCGGCTGGTGGGTCGGGCCGTCCTCGCCGAGACCGATCGAGTCGTGCGTCCAGACGTACGTCACCGGCAGGTGCATCAGCGCGGACAGCCGGACCGCGTTGCGCATGTAGTCGGAGAAGACCAGGAACGTGCCGCCGTAGACACGGGTGTTGCCGTGCAGCGTGATGCCGTTCAGCACCGCGGCCATGGCGTGCTCGCGGATGCCGAAGTGGATCGTGCGGCCGTACGGGTCGGCCTCCGGCAGCGGGTTGCCCTCGGGCAGGAACGACGACGTCTTGTCGATCGTCGTGTTGTTCGAGCCGGCGAGGTCGGCGGAGCCGCCCCACAGCTCGGGAACGACCGCGCCCAGCGCCTGCAGCACCTTCCCGGAGGCGGCGCGGGTGGCCAGACCCTTTCCGGTCTCGAACACCGGGAGCTTCTCCTCCCAGCCGGCCGGCAGCTCGGTCGAGCGGATCCGGTCGAACTCGGCGGCCCGCTCCGGGTTGGCGCCCCGCCACTCGGCGAACGCCTTCTCCCACTCGTCCCGGTCCGTACGACCGCGGTCCAGGGCCTTGCGGGTGTGCCCGATGACCTCGTCGGCGACCTCGAAGGACTGCTCCGGATCGAAACCGAGGACGCGCTTGGTGGCCGCGACCTCGTCGTCACCCAGCGCCGAGCCGTGCGCGGCCTCGGTGTTCTGCGCGTGCGGGGCGGGCCAGGCGATGATCGACCGGGCCGCGATGAAGGAGGGGCGCTCGGTCTCGGCCCGGGCCGCCCGCAGCGCCTCGTACAGACCCACCGGGTCCAGGTCGCCGTTCGGCAGCTGCGCCACGCGCTGGACGTGCCAGCCGTAGGCCTCGTACCGCTTCAGCGTGTCCTCGGAGACGGCGGTCTCGGTGTCGCCCTCGATCGAGATGTGGTTGTCGTCCCACAGCAGCACCAGGTTGCCGAGCTTCTGGTGACCGGCCAGCGAGGACGCCTCGGCCGAGATGCCCTCCTGGAGGCAGCCGTCACCGGCGATGCACCAGATGGTGTGGTCGAACGGGGAGGTGCCGGGCTCCGCCTCCGGGTCGAACAGGCCGCGCTCGTAGCGGGCGGCCATCGCCATGCCGACGGCGTTGGCGACACCCTGGCCCAGCGGGCCGGTCGTCGTCTCGACGCCCGTCGTGTGGCCGTACTCCGGGTGGCCCGGCGTCTTCGAGCCCCAGGTGCGGAACGACTTGAGGTCGTCCAGCTCCAGGCCGTAGCCGGCCAGGTAGAGCTGGATGTAGAGCGTCAGGCTCGAGTGACCCGCGGAGAGCACGAACCGGTCACGGCCGGTCCAGTCCGCGTCGGCGGGGTCGTGCCGCATCAGTTTCTGGAAGAGGACGTACGCCGCGGGGGCCAGGCTCATGGCCGTACCCGGATGGCCGTTGCCGACCTTCTGTACGGCGTCAGCGGCAAGGACACGGACGGTGTCCACGGCCCGCTGGTCCAATGCGGTCCACTCGAGGTCTGTGGTGGTCGGCTTGGTGCTCACCCTGAGTCAGGGCTCCTCTCCACATGTTCGGGTCCCGGTGACGAGGGGTGTACCGGGCGCTGTCGAGCCTACCCTCGCAGCAGCGTGCGTCCTTTCGGGTGCACGTCTCTCCAATCGGACACATCAACCAGCCTGCGGGCACGGGCCCGACTTCGCCTCTCGTCGGGGCTTTCGTGGGTGATTACGCATGGCGTCGCGGCACCGCTCAACACGACCCACCCCCGCGAAGATCGGCATGCGGCCAACGTCTAGAGTGGCGTGGTACGCGCAAGTCTTCACCGAGGATTCGCCTCCATCGCCCTGAGGGCACGGGAGATGCCCTCAGGCATGAAGCTTGCTGGGAATTTCTCTGTCAGGGGTGTGCGTGACGGCCGTCGAGTCCCGACCCGCAGGGGTCGTCTTGACTCCCAGCCCGGGGGGCCACCGGCCGTTCGGGGCCCGCGTCAAGGCATTCGTGGCGCTGACGAAGCCGCGGATCATCGAGCTGCTGCTCATCACCACCGTACCGGTGATGTTCCTGGCGGCGCAGGGTGTGCCGGACCTCTGGCTGGTCGTCGTCACCTGCGTCGGCGGGTACCTCTCCGCCGGCGGCGCGAACGCGCTCAACATGTACATCGACCGCGACATCGACGCGCTGATGGACCGCACCGCTCAGCGGCCCCTGGTCACCGGCATGGTCTCGCCGCGCGAGGGCCTGGTCTTCGGCCTCGCTCTCGCCGTGGTCTCCACCCTCTGGTTCGGACTGCTCGTCAACTGGCTGTCCGCCGCGCTCGCGCTCGGCGCGCTCCTCTTCTACGTCGTCGTCTACACGATGCTGCTGAAGCGGCGCACCGCGCAGAACATCGTGTGGGGCGGGATCGCCGGCTGTATGCCGGTGCTCATCGGCTGGTCCGCCGTCACCAACTCGGTGTCGTGGGCGGCGGTCATCCTCTTCCTCGTCATCTTCTTCTGGACGCCGCCGCACTACTGGCCGCTGTCGATGAAGGTGAAGGAGGACTACGCGCGGGTCGGCGTGCCGATGCTGCCCGTCGTCGCCTCCAACAGGGTCGTCGCCCGCCAGATCGTCCTCTACAGCTGGGTGATGGTCGCCGTCTCGCTGCTGCTGACGCCGCTCGGCTACACCGGCTGGTTCTACACGGCGGTCGCGCTGGCGACCGGCGGCTGGTGGCTCTGGGAGGCGCATGCGCTGCAGAGCCGCGCGAAGGCCGGGGCGACGGGCGGCAAGCTCAAGGAGATGCGGCTGTTCCACTGGTCGATCACGTACGTCTCGCTGCTGTTCGTGGCCGTCGCGGTGGACCCGTTCCTGCGCTGACCCACCCCGCCCTCCCGCGGCGTGGCCGAGGCCACGTGACCCGACGGTCGCCAGTGGATCTACCCGCGAGTAGCATCCTGGGCATGGCAGACACGCAGGTTGACGAGAAGCAGGCGAGGCAGTCCGCGAAGGCCGAGCGCAAGGCGGCGAAGCTCGCCAAGCAGATCGGCGCCTTCGCCAAGGCGCACGGCGGCGCCGAGGGCCAGCTCGCGTACATCGGGCAGATGGGCACCCGCATCGTGCTCGTGGGCGAGGACGGCGGCTGGGGCGACCTGGTGGCACCGACCCACGACATCGCGGTCAGCGCGGCCGAGAAGTCCGGCATCACGCTGCACGAGTCCTTCGACGGCGACTTCGCGCTGAAGGTCCGCACCGGACCGTACGAGTGGACGCGCATGGCGGGCATCCAGGTGGGCGGCCCCTCGAACGGCTGACGAGCCATCGCCGGAGGGGCCGGAGAACCGGCCCGTCCGGCGGCCGGGGGCACGGCCGCGGGCCGTGCGGGAACAGGGTGCGAAGCCCGCCGCGTCAGCACGTAGGCATCGGGGGCAACACCTCAGGCGGGGCTCACCCGTTAGGACGTGTGGAACGATGTCCACCGCTGGGAGCCCCCGGATGATCGACACACCGTCGTTGGTGGATCAGTACTGCCACGGCGTCCTCCGCACGGAGCTGGGCCTCGGCACCTTCGAGGCCCACCTCGGCAGGACCGCCGGGCCCCCCGCGCCCGGCACCACCTTCTTCGACACCCAGACCGGCTTCGCCGTACGACGCTGGTGTCCGCCGCTGCTCGGTCTGGAACCGCACTGCCCGCCGGCGCACTATCTCGCACGGCGCAGAGAGCTCGGCGTCCTGGAATCCGGCAGGCGGCTGCTGCGGGCCACCGGGATCTCCACCTATCTGGTGGACACCGGACTGCCCGGAGACCTCACCGGACCGCCCGAGATCGCCGCCGCGGGCATGGCCGACGCCCATGAGATCGTCCGGCTGGAGCTGCTCGCCGAGCAGGTCGCCGACACCTCCGGCACCGTCGACGCATTCCTCGCCAACCTCGCGGAGGCCGTGCACGGCGCCGCCGGATCGGCCGTCGCCTTCGCCTCCATGGCGGGGGCACGGCACGGGACGGCCCTCGCGCCCGAGCCGCCCGGCCCCGGCGAGGTGCGCGGCGCCACGGGGCGCTGGCTGGCCGGACGCCCGGTCGGCGGGCCGCTCGACGACCCCGTACTGCTGCGTCATCTGCTCTGGATCGCCGTGGCCTCGGGCCGGCCGCTGCAACTGCACGTCGGGGTGGGCGATCCGCTGCTGCTGACCGACTTCGCGGCGGCCACCGCCGGACTCGGCACCGATCTCGTGCTGCTGCACGGCTACCCGTACCACCGGCACGCCGCGCATCTGGCGAGCGTCTTCCCGCACGTGTACGCGGACGTCGGACCCGCGCTCGCCCATACGGGGGCGGGGGCCGCGGCCGTCCTCGCGGAGATCCTGGAGCACGCCCCGTTCGGGAAGCTGCTGTTCTCCAGCGGTGCCCGGGGGCTGCCCGAACTGCACGTGGTCGGGGCGCAGACCTTCCGGGAGGCGCTGGGGCGAGTGCTCAGCGGCTGGGTGGCGGACGGCGCCTGGTGCCGCACGGACGCCGAGCGGGTCGCCGGGATGATCGCGGCGGACAACGCCCGCCGCGTCTACCGGCTCACGTGCTGAGGGTGGCCGGGGTCAGGCCGACGCCGGCGCGGGGTGCTGAGGGCGGCTCGGGTCAGGCCGACGCCAGCTCGGCGTCCTGCCGGTCCGGGGCGTCCGGCGCGGCGAGCGGCCGTTCGCGCAGGCTCAGCGCCAGCCGGAGCACGGCGATCCACATCAGCGAGGAACCGAGCATATGGGCGCCGACCAGCAGCTCGGGCACGTCCGTGAAGAACTGCACGTAGCCGATGGCGCCCTGTGCGACCAGGACGAGCAGCAGCTCCCGGGCGCGCGCCCGGGTGTCGTCGGGCGCGTCCACGACCCGCAGCGTCAGCCACATCGCCACGGCGAGCACGCACACCAGCCAGGCCAGCGCGGCATGGACATGCGCCGCGTCCACCCAGTCGAACGGCATCCGCGGCACGTCGCTGCTGTCGCCCGCGTGCTTGCCGGAGCCGGTCACGACCGTGCCCAGGGCGATAAGCACCGCGGCGGCGGAGGCCAGCACCCAGGCCAGCTTCCGCACCGGGCGCGGCACCCGGGGGCGTGGCGCGCCGTCCCCCTCGCCCGCCCGGACCCAGGTGACCACGGCGACCGTGAGCAGCAGGTTGGCGGCGAGGAAGTGCCCGGCCACCGTCCACGGGTTGAGGCCCGCCCACACCGTGATCCCGCCGAGGACGGCGTTGCTCATCACGACCCAGAACTGCGCCCAGCCGAGCCGGGACAGCCCGCGCCGCCACGGCTTCGTGGCACGCGCCGCGATGATCGCCCAGCCGACGGCCGCCGACAGGACGTACGTCAGCATCCGGTTGCCGAACTCGATGGCACCGTGGATGCCCTGTTCGGGCGTGGCGAAGAGGCTGTCGTCCGTGCACTTGGGCCAGGTGTCGCAGCCGAGCCCGGAGCCGGTCAGCCGGACCGCGCCGCCGGTGACGATGATGACCACGCTCATCACGACGGGCGCGAGAGCGGCACGCCGGAGGGTCTTGGGGGACGGCGTCCAGCGCTGGGCGATGTAGGCGAGGGGGGTCTGCACGGCGACCATCGTAGAGGGGCGCTTGTGCACGGATTCACGTGGGTGGCCATGTCGGGACAGACCGCCCCGGGGATCACCAGGGCAGGGGCCCTCGACGGTGAAGCAGCCGCCGGTCGGGTCATGCCGCCATGCCTCCAGCTTCGGCCGGGGCACGAGGGCAGCCGGTCGTCCGGCGGCGTCACTCCCAGCGGAAGAACCTCGCCGCGGCACCCAGGCCGAGAACCGCCCACCCCGCCAGGATCCCGAGGTCGCCCCACGGCATCGACGCACCGTGCTGGAGCACGTCCCGCAGCCCGTCCGAGAGCGCGGAGATCGGCAGCAGGCCGAGTACCGACTGCGCGGCCTCCGGGAACCTGTCGAGCGGGACGATCACGCCGCCGCCCACCAGCAGCAGCAGGAAGACCAGATTGGCCGCGGCGAGCGTCGCCTCGGCCTTCAGCGTGCCGGCCATCAGCAGCCCGAGACCGGAGAAGGCCGCCGTGCCGAGGACGAGCAGCAGGAGCACGGAGCCGGCGCCGCCCCGCGGGTCCCAGCCCAGCGCGAGGGCGATCAGCGTCAGCAGCACGATCTGCAGCACCTCCGTGACCAGCACGGAGAGCGTCTTCGCCGCCATCAGGGCCCAGCGCGGCAGCGGGGAGGCGCCGAGCCGCTTCAGCACGCCGTAACGGCGCTCGAAGCCGGTGGCGATGGCCTGACCGGTGAAGGCCGTGGACATCACGGCAAGAGCGAGGACGCCGGGCGCGAGGAAGTCGACCGGCCGGCCGGCGTCCCCCGTGGCCGAGACCGGCACGGTGACGATGTCGACCGTCGAGAACAGCACGAGCAGCAGCGACGGAATGATCACGGTCAGCAGCAGCTGCTCCCCGTTGCGCAGCAGCATCCTCGTCTCCAGGGCCGCCTGCGCCACGATCATCCGTGCGACGGGGGCGCCGCCCGGGTCCGGGGCGTACGTCCCCGGCGCTCCCGGGGCTTCGGACGTCACGTCCGTGGTCACCTCAGCGGTCACGACCGCAGCTCCTTCCCGGTGAGCTCCAAGAAGACGTCCTCGAGGGTGTGGCGCTCCACCGAGATGCCGTCCGGCATCACGCCGTGCTGCGCGCACCAGGAGGTGACGGTGGCGAGCAGCTGGGGGTCGACCGTGCCGGTGATCCGGTAGGCACCCGGCGTCAGCTCCGCGGCGGCCGTGCCGTCCGGCAGCGCCTTCAGCAGGGAGCCCAGGTCGAGGCCGGGACGGCCGGTGAAGCGCAGCGTGTTCTCCGCGCCGCCGCGGCAGAGCTGCTCGGGGCTGCCCTGGGCGACGACCCGGCCCGCGTCGATGATCGCGATGTCGTCCGCGAGCTCTTCCGCCTCGTTCATGAAGTGCGTGGTCAGGACGACCGTCACGCCGTCCGTGCGCAGTTCGCGCACCAGATCCCAGGTGGCGCGGCGGGCCTGCGGGTCGAGTCCGGCGGTCGGCTCGTCCAGGAAGACCAGTTCCGGGCGGCCGACGACGGCCATGGCGAGCGCGAGCCGCTGCTGCTGTCCGCCGGAGAGCCGCCGGTACGTCGTCCGGCCGCAGGAGCCGAGACCGAGTCGCTCGATCAGGGCGTCCACGTCCAGCGGGCGGGCGTGCAGCTTCGCCATGTGGCGGAGCATCTCGTCGGCGCGGGCGCCGGAGTAGACGCCACCCGACTGGAGCATCACGCCGATCCGCGGGCGCAGCCGCGCGGCGTCGGCGACCGGGTCGAGGCCGAGGACGCGGACCGTGCCCGAGTCGGCGCGGCGGTAGCCCTCGCAGGTCTCGACGGTGGTGGTCTTCCCGGCGCCGTTCGGACCGAGGACGGCGGCGACCGTTCCGGCGCGGACGTCGAGGTCGAGCCCGTTCACGGCGGTCCTGGCTCCGTACCGCTTGACCAGGCTCCGTACCCGGACGGCGGACTCGTTCATCATGCGGGGCAGTCTAGGGAGGCCCGACGGCTCCACGGGCCCCCGGGGCGGGAACGCACGCTGGGTGACCGCCCGGTTCCGGCCACCTCCTCGGCGGACAAATCGCCGGTCAGCGGGGTCGCCGGCCCGCCGGATGCCTTCCCGCGCACGGCGGGGGACGGTGGCCGATTGATCCCATGAATGATCATTCCCGCAGGTCAGGTTAGGTTTCCCTTAGTGATGCACGGCACCGTCCGTCCGGTGGGACGCGGCTTGTCAGTCTCTCGGGAATTACGCAACAATGGTGTTGTGAAAAGCGGCGGAGCTGTTGGGGAGTCCCCACAGGAGGAGCTCGCGACCGGGGAGCGGTCCACCCGCAACCGGGTTGCGCGGTCCATCCTGGACCACGGGCCGTCCACCGTCGCCGATCTCGCCGGGCGCCTCGGACTCACCCAGGCCGCCGTCCGCCGCCATCTCGACGCGCTGGTCTCCGACGACGTCGTCGTCGCCCGCGAGCAGCGCGTGTACGGGGCGCGCACCCGCGGCAGGCCCGCCAAGGTCTTCGCACTGACCGACTGCGGCCGGGACGCCTTCGACCAGTCCTACGACGCCCTCGCGGTGGACGCCCTCCGCTGGATCGAGCAGAACGCGGGCGGCGAAGCCGCCGTCGCCGCGTTCGCCCGGGACCGGATGGAGGCCCAGGCGGAGGCGTATCGCGCGGCCGTGGAGGCCGTGGACGCCGAGGAGCGCACCGAGGCACTCGCCAGGGCGTTGACCGCCGACGGGTACGCTGCTACGGCGCGTAGTGCGCCGGTGGGCGAGCAGCTGTGCCAGCACCACTGTCCCGTCGCCCATGTGGCCGAGCGGTATCCGCAGCTGTGCGAGGCGGAGACCGAGGTCTTCTCCCGCTTGCTCGGCACGCATGTGCAGCGTCTGGCCACCATCGCCCACGGCGACGGAGTGTGCACCACCTTCATCCCGAAGGCGGGCCACAGACCCGACGAGCGGGCGGGCGGGACCAGCAGGGCCGGCACGACCGACGAGACCAGCACGACCGACAAGACCACTTCGCAAGCATCTGATAGCACGGCCGGGAGGAACCCCGCATGACTCTCCCCACGGAGACTGCCCACCCTGAGCTCGAGGGCCTGGGCAAGTACGAATACGGCTGGGCCGACTCCGACGCCGCGGGCGCATCCGCCAAGCGCGGTCTCTCGGAGGACGTCGTCCGCGACATCTCCGAGAAGAAGTCCGAGCCCGAGTGGATGCTGAAGCTGCGTCTGAAGGGTCTGCGGCTCTTCGACAAGAAGCCCATGCCGAACTGGGGCTCCGACCTCTCCGGCATCGACTTCGACAACATCAAGTACTTCGTGCGGTCCACCGAGAAGCAGGCGGAGTCCTGGGAGGACCTCCCGGAGGACATCAAGAACACGTACGACAAGCTCGGCATCCCCGAGGCCGAGAAGCAGCGCCTCGTCGCCGGTGTCGCCGCGCAGTACGAGTCGGAGGTCGTCTACCACCAGATCCGTGAGGACCTGGAGGAGCAGGGCGTCATCTTCCTGGACACCGACACGGCGCTGAAGGAGCACCCGGAGCTCTTCAAGGAGTACTTCGGCACGGTCATCCCCGTCGGCGACAACAAGTTCGCGTCGCTGAACACCGCGGTGTGGTCCGGTGGATCCTTCATCTACGTCCCGAAGGGCGTGCACGTCGAGATCCCGCTCCAGGCCTACTTCCGGATCAACACCGAGAACATGGGCCAGTTCGAGCGGACGCTGATCATCGTCGACGAGGACGCCTACGTCCACTACGTCGAGGGCTGCACCGCGCCGATCTACTCCTCGGACTCCCTGCACAGCGCCGTGGTCGAGATCATCGTCAAGAAGGGCGCCCGCTGCCGTTACACGACCATCCAGAACTGGTCGAACAACGTCTACAACCTGGTCACCAAGCGCGCCGTGGCCTACGAGGGCGCGACCATGGAGTGGGTCGACGGCAACATCGGCTCCAAGGTGACGATGAAGTACCCGGCCGTCTACCTCATGGGCGAGCACGCCAAGGGCGAGACCCTCTCCATCGCCTTCGCGGGCGAGGGCCAGCACCAGGACGCCGGAGCCAAGATGGTCCACATGGCGCCGAACACGTCGTCGAACATCGTCTCCAAGTCGGTGGCGCGCGGCGGCGGCCGTACGTCCTACCGCGGGCTGATCGAGATCGGCGAGGGCGCTCCGGGTGCGAAGTCCAACGTCCTCTGTGACGCTCTGCTCGTCGACACCATCTCCCGCTCCGACACCTACCCGTACGTCGACGTCCGCGAGGACGACGTCTCCATGGGACACGAGGCGACCGTCTCCAAGGTCTCGGACGACCAGCTCTTCTACCTGATGAGCCGCGGACTCTCCGAGGACGAGGCGATGGCGATGATCGTGCGCGGCTTCGTCGAGCCGATCGCCAAGGAGCTGCCCATGGAGTACGCGCTGGAGCTCAACCGGCTGATCGAGCTGCAGATGGAGGGCGCGGTCGGCTGACGCCGGCGGCCCGTCCGCAGCGAGCACGCAGGACCGGGGCCCGTGGCGCAGCCACAGGTGCCACGGACCCGGAACAGACACAGGCTTAACGAGGAAGCGAGCAAGACGACAGCCATGGCTGAGGCTCAGAACATTCCGGTGGGCTCCACCACCGCCGGCTCGATCGCGGTGGCCGCCGAGTCGACCGTCGCCACGCGCATGAGCGCGCCCCCGTCCTTCGACGTCGCGGACTTCCCGGTCCCGCACGGTCGCGAGGAGGAGTGGCGGTTCACGCCGCTGGAGCGCCTGCGGGGTCTGCACGACGGCACCGCGAAGGCCGACGGTTCCCTCAAGGCGGAGGTGAGCGCGCCGGACGGGGTCACCGTCGAGGCCGTCGGCCGTGACGACGCGCGTATCGGCAAGGCCGGCACGCCCGTCGACCGCGTCGCCGCCCAGGCGTACTCGTCCTTCGAGAAGGCCACCGTCATCTCCGTGCCCAAGGAGACGGTCCTGACCGAACCGGTGCGGCTCACCCTGCACGGCGAGGGCGGCACCACCTTCGGGCACACGGTCTTCGACATCGGCGCCTTCGCCGAGGCCGTCATCGTCATCGACCACACCGGCGACGCCGTGCGCGCCGCCAACGTGGACTTCCTGATCGGCGACGGCGCCAAGGTCACGTTCGTCTCCGTCCAGGACTGGGACGACACCTCGGTGCACTGCTCGCAGCACAACGCCCTGATCGGCCGCGACGCCGCCTTCAAGTCGGTCGTCGTGACGTTCGGCGGCGACGTCGTACGCCTCCACCCGCGCGTTTCGTACGCGGGAACGGGCGGCGAGGCCGAGCTGTTCGGTCTGTACTTCACCGACGCCGGCCAGCACCAGGAGCACCGCCTCCTGGTCGACCACAACATGCCGCACTGCAAGTCCAACGTCGCCTACAAGGGCGCGCTCCAGGGCGACAACGCCCACGCCGTGTGGATCGGCGACGTGCTCATCGAGGCCAAGGCCGAGGGCACGGACACCTACGAGCTCAACCGCAACCTGGTGCTGAGCGACGGCGCCCGCGTCGACTCCGTGCCGAACCTGGAGATCGAGACCGGTGAGATCGCCGGCGCCGGTCACGCCTCCGCCACCGGCCGCTTCGACGACGAGCAGCTCTTCTACCTGATGGCCCGCGGCATCCCGGCGGCCGAGGCACGTCGCCTCGTCGTCCGTGGCTTCTTCGCCGAGCTGGTCCAGCAGATCGGCCTGCCCGACGTCGAGGAGCGCCTCATCGCCACGATCGAGGCCGAGCTGGAGGCGTCCGTCTGATGGCCTTCGTCCGAGCCTGTGGGCTGAGCGAGCTGGAGGAGGACACCCCGAAGCGGGTGGAACTCGACGGCACGCCGGTCTCCGTCGTCCGTACGGAGGGCGAGGTGTTCGCGATCCACGACATCTGCTCGCACGCGAACGTCTCCCTGTCCGAGGGCGAGGTCGAGGACTGCCAGATCGAGTGCTGGCTGCACGGCTCCAGCTTCGACCTCCGCACCGGCAAGCCGTCCGGCCTTCCCGCGACGCGCCCGGTCCCCGTGTACCCCGTAAAGATCGAAGGGGACGATGTGCTCGTCTCCGTCACCCAGGAGAACTGAAGTCCCCATGGCAACGCTTGAAATCCGCGACCTGCGCGTCTCCGTCGAGGCCGACAACGCCACCAAGGAGATCCTCAAGGGCGTCGACCTGACCGTGAAGCAGGGCGAGACCCACGCCATCATGGGCCCCAACGGCTCCGGCAAGTCGACCCTCGCCTACTCCCTGGCGGGCCACCCCAAGTACACGATCACCGGTGGCACCGTGACCCTGGACGGCGAGGACGTCCTGGAGATGTCCGTCGACGAGCGCGCCCGCGCCGGCGTCTTCCTCGCCATGCAGTACCCCGTCGAGATCCCGGGCGTCTCGGTCTCCAACTTCCTGCGCACCTCCGCCACCGCCATCCGCGGCGAGGCCCCCAAGCTGCGCACCTGGGTGAAGGAGGTCAAGGAGACCATGGAGCGTCTCCACATGGACCCCTCCTTCGCCGAGCGCAACGTCAACGAGGGCTTCTCCGGCGGTGAGAAGAAGCGCCACGAGATCCTTCAGCTGGAGCTCCTCAAGCCCAAGATCGCGATCCTCGACGAGACCGACTCCGGCCTCGACGTCGACGCCCTGCGCACGGTTTCCGAGGGCGTCAACCGTGTCCGCGAGTCCGGCGAGGTCGGCACCCTGCTGATCACGCACTACACGCGCATCCTGCGCTACATCAAGCCCGACTTCGTGCACGTGTTCGCGAACGGCCGTATCGCCGAGTCCGGCGGCGCCGAGCTCGCCGACAAGCTGGAGGCCGAGGGCTACGAGGCATACACGAAGGGTGGCGTATCCGCGTGACACATCTGCCGGGCCTCCTCGACACCGAGGCGATCCGCAAGGACTTCCCGATCCTGGACCGTCTGGTCCACGACGGCAAGAAGGTCGTCTACCTGGACAACGCGGCGACGTCCCAGAAGCCGCGCCAGGTGCTCGACGCGCTCAACACCTACTACGAGCGGTACAACGCCAACGTCCACCGCGGCGTGCACGTCCTTGCCGAGGAGGCCACGGCGGCGTACGAAGGCGCCCGCGACAAGGTCGCCGCCTTCATCAACGCGCCCAGCCGCGACGAGGTGATCTTCACCAAGAACGCCTCGGAGTCGCTGAACCTCGTGGCGAACATGCTGGGCTGGGCCGACGAGCCCTACCGCGTGGACCGCGAGACCGAGATAGTCATCACGGAGATGGAGCACCACTCCAACATCGTTCCGTGGCAGCTGCTGGCGCAGCGCACGGGCGCGAAGCTGAAGTGGTTCGGGCTCACGGACGACGGCCGGCTGGACCTGTCCAACATCGAGGAGATCATCACGGAGAAGACGAAGATCGTCTCCTTCACGCTGGTCTCCAACATCCTGGGCACGGTCAACCCGGTCGACCAGATCGTCCGCCGGGCGCAGGACGTCGGTGCGCTCGTCCTCATCGACGCCTCGCAGGCCGCTCCGCACATGCCGCTCGACGTCCAGGCCCTGGGCGCCGACTTCGTGGCCTTCACCGGTCACAAGATGTGCGGCCCGACCGGTATCGGCGTCCTGTGGGGCCGCCAGGAGCTGCTGGAGGACCTCCCGCCGTTCCTGGGGGGCGGCGAGATGATCGAGACCGTCTCGATGCACTCCTCGACGTACGCTCCCGCGCCGCACAAGTTCGAGGCGGGTACGCCCCCGATCGCCCAGGCCGTCGGCCTCGGCGCGGCCGTGGACTACCTCACCTCGATCGGCATGGACAAGATCCTCCAGCACGAGCACGCGCTCACCGAGTACGCGGTGAGCCGCCTCCAGGAGGTTCCCGACCTGCGGATCATCGGCCCGGTCACGGCCGAGGACCGCGGCGCGGCGATCTCCTTCGTGCTCGGCGACATCCATCCGCACGATGTGGGGCAGGTGCTCGACGAGCAGGGCATCGCGGTCCGTGTCGGCCACCACTGCGCACGGCCGGTGTGCCTCAGGTACGGAATTCCTGCGACCACGCGGGCGTCGTTCTATCTGTACTCCACGCCGGGCGAGGTGGACGCGCTGATCGACGGCCTGGAGCACGTCCGCAACTTCTTCGGATGAGGGACTGAGGGACGCTCTGTGAAGCTTGATTCGATGTACCAGGACGTCATCCTGGACCACTACAAGCACCCGCACGGCCGGGGCTTGCGGGACGGTGACGCCGAGGTGCACCACGTCAACCCAACCTGCGGCGACGAGATCACGTTGCGTGTGAAGTACGACGGCACGCGCGTCGAGGACGTCTCGTACGAGGGCCAGGGCTGCTCGATCAGCCAGGCCTCCGCCTCCGTGCTGAACGAGCTGCTCGTCGGCAGGGAGCTCGCCGAGGCGCAGAAGATCCAGGCGACGTTCCTTGAGCTGATGCAGTCCAAGGGCCAGATCGAGCCGGACGACGCGATGGAGGAGGTGCTGGAGGACGCGGTCGCGTTCGCCGGCGTCTCGAAGTACCCGGCGCGCGTGAAGTGCGCCCTCCTGAGCTGGATGGCATGGAAGGACGCGACGGCCCAGGCGCTGTCCGAAGGGAAGACCGCATGACTGAGAACCCCGAGACCACGGCGGAGAAGGACTGGCCGGACGAGGAGACCTTCTCGTCCGGGGCCGCGACGCCCGGCACGAAGGCCTCCGAGGAGGAGGTCCGCGAGGCGCTGTACGACGTCGTCGACCCCGAGCTGGGCATCGACGTGGTCAACCTCGGCCTGATCTACGGCATCCACATCGACGACTCGAACATCGCGACGCTGGACATGACGCTGACGTCCGCGGCCTGCCCGCTGACCGACGTGATCGAGGACCAGGCGAAGGCGGCGACCGACGGCATCGTCAACGAGCTGAAGATCAACTGGGTCTGGATGCCCCCGTGGGGTCCCGACAAGATCACGGACGACGGTCGCGAGCAGCTGAGGGCGCTCGGCTTCAACGTCTGACACACGCGCGTACGGCACGCGTACTCCAAAGGCCATGCCCGCCAGTCACGGACCGGCGGGCATGGCCTTTCGCCGTGCCGGGGTCCGCCGCGTTGTGTACGGGCGTACCCATCCATGTGTACAGTTGTACGCATGGGATACGGACTGCTGGCCGCGGCCATCGCGGCGGAGGTCGCCGGCACCACGGCGATGAAGTACAGCGACGGCTTCACCCGGCTCTGGCCCTCCCTCGTCACCGTCGTCGGCTATGTGCTCGCCTTCACGCTGCTCGCGCAGACGCTGAAGACGCTGTCGGTCGGGACGGCCTACGCGATCTGGGCGGGCATCGGGACGGCGGCCGTCGCGGCGATCGGCATGCTGTTCATGAACGAGTCCGCCGGCCCGGTGAAGATCGCCGGAATCGCGCTGATCGTCGCCGGGGTCGTCGTGCTCAACCTCGGGGGTGCGCACTGATGGGCCGCCGGTACGACCCCGACCGGCGCCAGCGCATCATCGACGCGGCGATCCGGGTGGTCGGCCGCAACGGCATCGCCGGGCTGAGCCATCGCACGGTCGCCGCCGAGGCCGATGTGCCGCTCGGCTCGACGACGTATCACTTCGCCTCGCTGGACGAGCTGTTGGTCGCCGCCCTGCGCCAGGCCAACGAGGGCTTCGCGGCGGCGGTGCGGGACAGCGGCGCACTCGTCGACCCCGGGAGCGACCTCGCCCGGGAGCTGGCCCGGCTGATGGGCGAGTGGCTCGGGGGCGAACGCACCGGCGTGGAGCTGGAGTACGAGCTCTATCTCGCCGCTCTGCGCCGCCCCGCCCTGCGGCCCGTCGCGGCCGAGTGGGCCGACGGCGTCGCCGAGTCCCTCGCCCGTCGCAGCGATCCCGCGACGGCACGGGCGCTGGTGGCCCTGATGGACGGCATCTGCCTGCAGGTGCTGCTGACGGACGCGCCCTACGACGAGGACTACGCACGCGAGATGCTGGACCGGATCCTTCCGCGCCCGACACCGTGAACCCGAACGCGGCCTGCCGCCGACATCCACCGCTACGCCGCACGACGGCTCGGTGAGAGCGCGGCCGACGACATCACCGCCGACACCTTCCTGGCCGCGTTCCGCACCCGTGCGCGCTACGACCTGGCGCGCCCGAGCGCCCGCCCCTGGCTGTACGGCATCGCCGCGAACCTCATCGGCAAGCACCGCCGCGCCGAGGTACGGGCCCTGAGGGCACTGGCCAGGACGGGCCAGGACCCGGTCGCCGAATCCTGGTCCGACCGCGCGGACGCCCGGGTCGCGGCCCAGGCCACGGGCGGGCCCATCCGTGCCGAGGGGCCGTGTGCTGAACGAGGTACCGTCCGGCTTCACGGAAAGCCTGTCCCCGCAGAAGTCGGACGCGCTGATGGCCGAGTTCCCCGAGGACGACCCGGAGGCCGTGCTGCGCCTGATCCGCGAGCGGTCCATCCCGACGCGCGTGACCAGCGCCGTCCGGAAGACCCAGAGCCAGCGTGACTACGACGAGATCGTGGAGGTACTGGCGGGGGCGCCCGCGGCCACCGTCGACCAGCGTCGAAACCTCTACCGGGTCATCACGGGTCTGGACGGGGCGACGAACCCCGTGCCGACGACCGACGGAATCGGCAGGAAGGTCATCGCCGTCGGCGTCGAGGGCAACCAGCGCGACTACGCGTGGCAGCGCAACACGTACCAGGTACTGCTCGACCCGGAGACCTATGCCTACCGGGGCGCCCGGGTGGTGGCGGGCATGGGCTACTACGTGGGCGGCAAGGCCTCCGGAGGCCCCTTCGTGGCAAAGGGCACGGTGATCGCCACGGTCACCAGACAGCGCACCGAGATCGTCGACGATCGCCCGAGCAGCTTCTCCGTCGAGCGGGGATACCCGAGCCAGTGGCATCGGATAGATGTGCGCTGGCGCCGGGCGCGATCGGCCTCGCCCCGTGGGGGAGGGCGGGACGGTACACCGGCCCGCCCTCTGCCCACAGCGGGGGCGGACCGGCACCTGAGACCGGTTCGCACCGGCCGGGCCCTGCCGGTTAGGTTCTCCTCATGACTGACTCGCCCGACAGCACCACCGCTACGCGCACCACCGGCGCCGTCGCCGCCGGCCTTGCCACCATCGCCGGCGACGGCACCGTTCTCGACACCTGGTTCCCCGCCCCCGAGCTCTCGTCCGAGCCCGGTCCGGCCGGTACCGAGCGGCTCTCGCCCGACCAGGCGGTGAACCTCCTCGGTGAGGGCGCCGTGAAGGCCATCGGCGTGGACGCCCGCCGCGAGGTCGAGGTCGTCGCCGTCCGTACGGTCATCGCCTCGCTCGACGAGAAGCCGATCGACGCGCACGACGCCTATCTGCGCCTCCACCTGCTCTCGCACCGGCTGGTGCGGCCGCACGGCCAGAGCCTCGACGGTGTCTTCGGGCTGCTCGCCAACGTCGCCTGGACCTCGCTGGGCCCGGTCGCCGTCGACAACGTCGAGAGGGTGCGGCTCAACGCCCGCGCCGAGGGCCTGCACCTGCAGGTGACGTCCATCGACAAGTTCCCGCGGATGACGGACTACGTGGCCCCCAAGGGCGTCCGGATCGCCGACGCCGACCGTGTCCGGCTCGGTGCGCACCTCGCCGAGGGCACCACGGTCATGCACGAGGGCTTCGTCAACTTCAACGCCGGCACCCTCGGCACCTCCATGGTCGAGGGCCGGATCTCCGCCGGCGTCGTCATCGGCGACGGCTCCGACATCGGTGGCGGCGCCTCCACCATGGGCACCCTCTCCGGCGGCGGCAACGTCATCATCTCCGTGGGTGAGCGCTGCCTGATCGGCGCCGAGGCGGGCGTCGGGATCGCGCTCGGCGACGAGTGCGTCGTCGAGGCCGGTCTCTATGTCACGGCGGGCACCCGGGTCACGCTGCCCGACGGCCAGATCGTCAAGGCCCGTGAGCTGTCCGGTGCGTCGAACATCCTCTTCCGCCGCAACTCGGTGACCGGTGCCGTCGAGGCCCGCCCGAACAACGCGGTCTGGGGCGGTCTCAACGAGGTGCTCCACAGCCACAACTGAGGGTCCGTGCGCGGGCCCCATGAGGCGCGTCCGAGGGTCCGACGGTCCCGTTGCGTCGCTCGTACCGACGTATTCGTGTGACTCTGCGTAACCTTTCATGCCCCCGGGCGGATGAGCGGGTGACCGTAGAGTCACACGAACACGCAAGGCGAGGAAGCGACATGAAGACCAGGGTGGCCGTACTCGGAACGTTGACGCTGTTGGCCGTGGCGCAGCAGTGCGGCCTCGCGCAGGCCGACGAGATCCACACCGACTCGCACAACGCGCCGGTCGTGGCGCTGATCTCGACCGGCCAGATCGACGACCCGCTCGAGGACGTCCTGGAGCACGCCGCGGTGTTCGGAACGACCTCGGTGTACGACTAGGCCCACCAGGCCCACCAGGTCCGCTCAGGGATTCGGTCAGGCCGGGAACAGCCGGGCCAGTTCCTCGTAGACAGCCAGCAGCCCGCCCGCCGTGTCACGGTCGGCGGGCTGCAGCGGTTCCCGGACCGGACCGGCCGGCAGGCCGAGCGCGCCGAGCAGAGCCTTGGCGGTCACCGTGCCGGGCAGCCCCGACGCCATCATCAGCTCGGCGAGCGGCAGCGTGAGCCCGTTGAGCTCGGCGGCCTCCGCCGTCCGGCCGGCGTCGTACGCGTCGAGCACGGCACGCATCGGGCGCGGGGCCGCGTTCGCGACCGTGCTGACGAAGCCCGAGCCGCCCACCGCATACAGCGGAAGGTTCAGTTCCTCGCAGCCCGAGTAGTAGGCGAGCGACGTCCGGGCGATCACCTTGGTGCTGCCGAGCAGGTCGTACGCGCAGTCCTTCACGGCCACGATCCGGGGATGCGCCGCGAGGGCCAGCATCGTCTCGGGCTCGATGCGGGTGCCGGTGCGGCCGGGGATGTCGTACAGCATCAGCGGGATGCCGACCGCGTCCGCCACCCGCCGGAAGTGCGCCGCGACGGCGGGCTGCGGCGGCCGGCTGTAGTACGGGGCGACGACCAGGAGCCCGTCGGCTCCCGCGTCCTCGGCGGCCCGCGCCAGCTCCACCGTGTGCCGGGTGCTCGCACTGCCGACGCCCGCGACGACGGCCGGTCCCTCGCCCACGGCCTCGCGGACGGCCCGTACGAGCGCCGTCTTCTCGGCGTCGGTCGTGGTCGGGGACTCGCCGGTCGTGCCGTTCAGCACGAGCCCGTCGCACCCCTCGGCCACCAGATGGGTGGCGAGCTTCCGGGCACCGTCCAGGTCGGGCGCGCCCTCGGCGGTGAAGGGCGTGATCATCGCGCACAGGGCGCGGCCGAAGGGGCGTGGGCGCGGTCGTTGCGTCGTCATATCCGAAGTGTCCGCTCGCCGACTGTGAAGGTCCACTTAGTTCTGCTAGGGGTCAAGGGCAAGCGAAACTGAAAGGTCGAGGATGGCTTGACCTCAACCGAGGTTGAAGTCCGAGCATGGTCGTCGAAGGCCCGACCGGCTCAGGAGGACCACGATGACCGCGCATCTCTCCTCCCGCCCCGACCTCACCCGCTCCGGCGTCGGCAGCGTCAAGGTCAGCACCTGGCACGTCGGCACGCCCGAGCGGCAGCGGGCGGCCGTCGAGGCGATCGGCCGTGCCTGGCGGCTCCGCGACTGGCCCGACGTCGGCCTGCTCTCGTACAGCGTGTGCACGAGCAACGACGGAACCGCCCTGCTGCACTACTCGCAGTGGACCGGGGAGGACGCGTACCAGGAGTTCTCCCGCACCTTCCGGGACGAGCGCAACGACGAGATCGACGCCGCCGTGCCGGGCATCGAGCGGCTGGGGCTGCACACCTACGAGCTCTACCGCAGCGGACGGCGTCCCGAGACCGACCTCAGGGTCCCGGGCTGTGTCGTGATCGTCGAGATCGGCTTCGACGGGCCGGACCCGGCCCGTCAGCGCGACTGGGTCGACGCCGTGTTCACCGCGCTCGAAGGCGATCCGCACCCGCACCCGGGCGGCATCTCGGCCCACTTCCACCTCGGCACGGACGGTACCCGCGTCCTCAACTACGCCGAGTGGGAGAGCGAGCAGGCCCACCGGGAGGCGCTCGCAGCCCCGGGCGACGGCGTCGGTTCGCCCACGGAACAGTGGGAGCGCGTCCGGCACCACCCGGGCCTCACCGGCAGCCGGGTGACGCGCTACACGCCCGCGCTCAGCCTGAGCGCGGGCGCGTAGCACCGCCGGCAGGTTACGGGCGGAAGCGCAGCACCTGCGGGTCGTGGTCGCTGTTCTGGTCCGCGAACTCCGCGTTGATGTGCACGCTGTCGTAGCTGAACTCATCGATCGACGGGCTCGTCAGGATCTGGTCGAGCACCTGGCTGTTGCCCTGGTAGACGTACGAGTAACGCTCGGCGCGCGGCAGGGACTTGATCGCCGGGTACAGCGCACCGCCGTCGGTGAGCGCCTTCGTCGTCTCCGAGAACTCGAAGTCGTTGATGTCGCCGAGGACGACGACATCGGCGCTGCGCTGGGCCTTGAGGATCTGCTTCACGAAGCCGTTCACGGCCTGCGCCTGCTGGAGGCGCTTGGCCTCGGAGGAGCGCACCGGCGGCTGGTGGTGCGAGGTCAGGCCCTCGTCGCCGCCCTTCGAGCCGAAGTGGTTGGCGATCACGAAGACCGTGCGGCCGCGGAAGACGAACTCACCGGCGAGCGGCTTGCGGCTCGCCTCCCAGGCGGTGTTCGCCGGGTCGATCCGGCCGGGGGAGAGGGTGAGGGCGGCGCGGCCGTGCTCGCGTACGACTCCGGTCACGGCCGTCGCGTTCCCGCCCGAGCGGTCGGTGAAGGAGACGCGCTCGGGGTTGAAGAGGAACACCTGGCGGATGTTGCCGCCGGGCTCGCCGCCGTCCTTGTTGTTCTCGGGGTCGACGGTCCGCCACTCGTACGCCGGGCCGCCGGCCGCGACGATCGCCTCCGTGAACTTCTTGACCGTCTGCTCGGCGGAGACGACGCCGTCGTTCTTGGCGCCGGTGTCGTCCTGGATCTCCTCCAGGGCGAGGATGTCGGGCGTCGCGAGGTTCTCCACGACGGCCTTCGCCAGCGCGTCGAACTTCTCCTGCGGGTCGGACGGGTCCAGGTTCTCCACGTTGTACGTGGCGACGGACAGCTCGCCGCGGCGCTCCTCACGCGCCGACTCGCGCTCCAGGCCGCGGTCGGTGACCGTGCCGAGGGTGCGGGCGGTGATCGTGTAGCCGCCGAACTGGTTGAAGTCCAGGGGGCCTTCGGTCGTGCCGGAGAGCACATCGCCGACGTTCGCCTTGGGGAACGGCTGCTGGGCGGTGGGCACCAGCGACTGGATCTGCAGCCTGCCGGTGTTCTGGGACGCGTACGAGCCGTAGCGGGCACCGCCGCGCCGGGTCGGGTTCTCCCACGGCTTCACCGTGACCCACAGCTCGGAGTACGGGTCGGTCGCGCCGACGACGCGCGAGGTGCCGATCCGTACGTTGCTGCCCTCCAGCGACTCGTAGTAGTCCAGGGCGTACGCACGGGGCTCGAGCGGCAGCGCGTTGATGCTGTTGGCGGCGGCCGGGTCGCCCTCGGGCGCGTACGCCGAGGGGACGGACCAGGCGGAGACGGTCACCGGGGCGGGCAGTGCGTTGCCGGAGGAGACCACGGTGACGGCCGGCTTGGAGATCTGGGTGAGTGACTGGTTGCCCGAGCTCAGGCCGCCCGGGACGTACTCGCCGACGGTGCCGGAGACCTTCACGGCGTCGCCGGTGGTGACGGTAGGCGTGGAACCGGTGAAGACGAACAGGCCCTCGCTGGTGGCCGGGTCGGCGTCGGCCTGCGGGTCCTGGAACCAGAAACCGCGCGAGGAGCCGTACGTGCGGACACCGGTGACGATGCCCTCGACGTCCTGCACCTGCTGCCCGACGAGCGGGGACGTACGGGTCGTGCCCTGGATGTCATGGATGCGAACGCCGGTGTCCGCGGTCTCGGCGTCGGCGGCGGCCGAGGAGGAGCCTGCGAGCAGGCCGGCGGCCAGCGCGGCGGCCACGACGGCCGCGACGGCGGCAGATCTCGGTATGGAAGGCATCAGGGAACTCCGTTGTGAGGGTTGGGGGGTGGCGATTTCACCACTGATGGGATCTACGCGCGTCAATCTCTTGGCAGAACACGCCACTTGTCAAGAGGTGCCGGGTGTACGGGGGTTGACGGGTACATGAACCGGACGGCATCGGGCGAAATGCGTCTACGCTGGGGGCCGCCACGAGCGCAAGTGAACCGAAGGGGCGCACGCTGGAGCGCCCCGGAGCCGAACCGAGCCGCAAACCGGTACGCCCGAAAGTCGAGGAGAGCCACCAGATGCCAGGAGACCGCCCCGCCGGACGCCCCACCCTGCCGCCGGTGCGACTGCATCCGGACGCGGAACTGGCGCGGGACGCCCTCGGCACACCCCTGCTGGCCAGGACCGTCCGGCTGGCGCGCTGGGCCGGCCCGGAGACCAGGGTCGGCGCGGGCGGGGAACTCGTGGACGAACAACTGCCCGCCGCGGCCGAGGCGTTGGGGCTCGCGGCGGACGAGGACGGCGCCGCGTACGCGAGCGAGGCATGGCGGATCGCCGTGGACACGGGGCTCGTCGACGTCGTCGACCCGGAGGACGACGCCACCGGACACGGCACCGTCACCACCGGCGGCCGGCTCCCGCTGGTCACCGGCGGCGGCCCCAAGGACGTGCTCGCCCTCTGGCAGGACGCCTTCGACGCGGTCTTCGCCGACGCGATCGCGCCGGAGCTCGACGATCTCGCCCATGTCATCGGCGAGGGCGGCGAGATCGACTTCGAGGCCCTCGACTGGGACCCCGAGTCGGAGGCCGAGTTCCTCGACGGCGTCCTCGGCAATCTGTACCTGCTCACCGTCAGCGAGAGCGGCGCGGGCGAGGAACAGATCCCCCTGCCCGCCCTCGCCGCGTCGATGATCGTGCCCGACGACATAAGGGAGCCCACCGACGCCGTCCTGGAGCAGGTCTCCGACGCGATGATGCGACTGGACGACCAGTTCCGGCTGCTGGAGCCGATCGGCCTGGTGGAGTACCGCCCGGTGGACGAGGCGCTGATGGCCGAGGAGGGGACGGAGTCCGCGCCGTCGCTGTCGGCCGCGGAGGAGGAGGACGTCTCCCGGTACGGAATGGTGAGGCTCACCCCGCTGGGGCTGTACGGGATCAGGGCCAGGATGCTGGAGGGCGGGGTGGTGGCACCCGCGGTCGGGGACCTCGCAGACAAGGACGCGAAGGCGCTGCTCGACGGGGTCGCGCACTACCCCGACCGGTCGGCCCGGGCCGAGACCGCCCAGTGGCTGGCCCGGCGCGAGACGCCGGCGGCCGCACGGGAACTCCTCGCCGCCGCCCGCGGGACCGACCCCGGGGCGCCCCTGCGCCGCCTCCACTGCCAGCAGGCCCTCGCACTGGCCGGCGCGGAGGCGGAACCGGCCGTGCGGGACGTCCTCGACGACCGTGAACTCGGTGGCCTCGCCCGCGTGTGGCTCGCCGAACGCGGCTCGGCGGACGTGCCGGCGCCCCCCGAGTCCATGATCTTCTGGCTCGCCGTCGACACGATCGCCGCGCAACTCGACGCCGAGGGGGATCTGGAGGAACTCCAGGACCTGGTCGAGGGCCTCGTCGGACAGCACAGCGGCTTCTTCGAGGAGGCGTGGCGGGTGGACCATCCGGCCGCGGCGGACGTCCTGGAGGCGATGGGGCGTCTGCACCGCGACAAGAAGACGGCGAAGGACGCACGCAAGGCCGCGTTCAAGGCCCGCTCCCGGCCGGGTTCCTGACCCCGCGCGCCCGGCGCACGAAGCGGCGCAGCGGTGCGGCGGTGCGGCGTCCGCCGGTGGGCAGGGACCACCGGGCGCACGAAAGAGTGAGATGTCGCATTGACTTCAACTGCCGTTTATACGTGACCGGGAGCGTGTGGGCCGACACCGGCCAGACCCCAGGTGCCCGTAGAACCAGCCCCTCAGGAGACTGCGATGCCGCTCACCCGCAGGGAATTCACGAGACAGTCCGCGCTCACCGGCGCGGGCGTCGTCCTCACCGGCGCCGTCGGTGCCCTCGCCACCGCGCCCGGCGCGCTCGCCGCCGAGGACGGCCCGGCGGAGACCGACCGCCACGGCCACCACCACGGCCCCGGCTACGGCCCCCTCCTCCCCGACCCGAAGGGCATCCTCGCCCTCCCCGCCGGGTTCGCCTACCGCATCGTCACCCACAGCGGTGTCACCAAGCTGGAGTCGGGCGAGTTCACCCCCTCCAACCACGACGGCACCGCCGCCTTCGAAGGCCCCCGCGGAGTCACCCTCCTCGTCAACAACCACGAGCTCAAGGGCCCGCGCAAGAACTGGAAGTACCCCGTACCGCTCACGGACGCCCTCGTCTACGACCCCGCCGCGGCCGGCGGCTGCACGGTCGTCGAGACCCACCGCGACGGCCGCACGGCCGAGTGGGTCGGCATCGCCGGCACCTCGCAGAACTGCGCGGGCGGACGCACCCCCTGGGGGACCTGGCTCACCTGCGAGGAGAACGCGGACAAGGCCGGCGAGAACGGCATGACCAAGGACCACGGCTACGTGTTCGAGGTCGACCCCCACGACCGCCGCGCCAACCGCCACCCCATCCCGATCAAGGCATTCGGCCGCTACGAGCACGAGGCCGTCGTCATCGACACCAAGCGCGGCCACGCCTACCTCACCGAAGACGCCTCCGGCCCCAACGGCCTGCTCTACCGCTGGGTCCCGCCGCACGGCTTCCAGCACGGCCGCGGGCGGCTGCGCCACATCCCCGAGGACGCGGGCATCCTGCAGGCGCCCAAGTGCTACGACGCGGGCGGCCGCTTCATCGACGATCTGTCCCGCGCCACCAGGCTCGGCACGGTGTACGGCGTGGACTGGGTCGACGTACCCGACCGCGACGCGAAGACCGTTCCGGTGCGCAAGCAGTTCGCCGACGACGGGATCACCCGCGCCCGCAAGCTCGAAGGCATGTGGTGGGCGGACGGCGGCGCGTACATCGTCTCCTCCTACGCCCGCGACGAGAGCCCGGGGCAGCCGCACGACGGCCAGGTCTGGTTCTACGACCCCCGGCGCCGGACGCTGACCCTCAAGGTGCTGCTCGGTGTGAACGCGGACCCGTCGAAGGACGGCGCGTACGACGGCCCCGACAACATCACCGTCTCACCGTACGGCGGGCTGATCATCGCCGAGGACGGCGAGGGCGTCCAGCACCTCTTCGGCGCGACCGAGCGCGGGCGGACGTACCCGATCGCCCGCAACGAGCTGAACCTCGGCACCGAGGAGGAGCCGGCCTACAGCGAGTTCGCCGGCGTGGTCTTCTCGCCCGACGGACGGACGCTGTTCGCCAGCATCCAGACGCCGGGCATCATGGTCGCCATCACGGGCCCGTGGAAGCGCGCCTGCTGACCACCTGGTCCACGTCCCACGGATGAGGGGCGGCGCCCGGTCGTCCGGGTGCCGCCCCTCCACGTCGGGACGCCTGGGCGTATCGACCTAGAGCGCCTGCGCCGCGGGCTTGACCATGCCGCGGACCGTACGGGACTTCACGAACTCACCGATCGCCGTCATCTCCCACTCGCCGGAGAACTGGCGGATCAGCTTCGCCATCATCACTCCGGTCTGCGGCTCGGCGCCGGTGAGGTCGAAGCGCACCAGCTCCTCGCCGGACGCCGCGTCCATCAGCCGGCAGTAGGCCTTGGCGACCTCGGTGAACTTCTGGCCGGAGAAGGAGTTGACGGTGAAGACCAGGCCCGTGGCGTCGGCGGGCAGGCGGCCGAGGTCCACGACGATCACCTCGTCGTCGCCCGCGCCCTCTCCGGTGAGGTTGTCGCCCGAGTGCTTGATCGCGCCGTTGAGGATGGACAGCTTCCCGAAGTAGCAGCTGTCGAGGTGGTTGCGCTGCGGGCCGTAGGCGATCACGGACGCGTCCAGATCGATGTCCTTGCCGCGGAAGGCGGGCTCCCAGCCGAGGCCCATCTTGACCTGGGAGAGCAGCGGACGGCCGCCCTTGACCAGGGACACGGTCTGGTTCTTCTGGAGACTGACGCGCCCCTTGTCCAGGTTGATCTTGCCGGCGCCGGGCGCGGGCGCCGCCGCGGGTGCCTGAGCCGGGGGAGCGGGTGCGTGGGCCGGGGGAGCGGGCGTCTGGGCCACCGGGGCGGGGGCGGGGGCCGGCGCCGCGGCCGGCTCCTCCTCGACCGAGACACCGAAGTCGGTGGCGATGCCCGCCAGCCCGTTCGCATAGCCCTGGCCGACGGCCCTGGCCTTCCAGGCCCCGTTCCGCAGATAGACCTCGACGATCACCAGGGCGGTCTCGGTGCCCAGCTGCGGCGGGGTGAACGTCGCCAGGACCGATCCGTCGTCCGCGTTCCGGATCGTGGCCGTGGGCTCGATGCCCTGGAAGGTCTGCCCCGCGGCGTCGGGACTGGCCGTGACGACGATCTTCTCGATCCCGGCCGGAACGGCGCCGGTGTCGACGACGATCGCGTCCGGGGCCGTGCCGCCACCGGACCGGTGGGCCACGCCGGGGCCGGCCGGCTGGTTGTAGAAGATGAAGTCGTCGTCGGAGCGCACCTTGCCGTCGGCGGTGAGCAGCAGGCCCGATACGTCGAGCCGCACCGGAGCGGCGACGTCCACCGCCACGCGCGCGGCGGTCAGGGGGATGTTCGAGCCGGGGGTCATAGCTGTCATGCCTGAGGTAACGAGCGACCCGGCTTTGCCGTTCCCTTACCTTCGGCCGAATCGGTCACCGGCCCGCGACGACCGCGTGCGGCACACCGCCTCAGTGCGGCCAGCGGGGCGGATTCGTCACGAACTGTCCGCCCAGATATGCGTGGTCCCGGTTCGCCGGGTCCAGTTCGCCCTGCTCGGCGACGAGCTTCTCCGCGAACTGCTCCGAGTCGTCCTGCGGCTCGAACCCGAGCCCCCGCGCCGTCGACAGGTCCCACCACAGGCGCGTGTTCGCCGAGGAGCCGTACACGACGGTGTGGCCGACGTCCTGTGCGGTGAGCGCCGCGTGGAAGAGGCGGGCGCCGTCGCCCGGGCTCAGCCAGACGGAGAGCATCCGCACGGTGGTGGGCTCCATGAAGCAGGAGCCGATCCTGACGGACACGGTCTCGATGCCGTGCTGGTCCCAGTAGAGCTGGGCGAGGTCCTCGCCGAAGCACTTGGACAGGCCGTAGTAGGTGTCGGGACGGTGGGGCGTGTCGACCGGGATCAGCCCGGCCGCACCGACGGGTGTGCCCTCGCGCGGGCGCGGGGTGAAACCGACGGCGTGGTTGCTCGAGGCGAAGACGACGCGCCGGACACCTTCCGCCCTGGCCGCCTCGTAGAGGTTGTACGTGCCTTCGATGTTGGCGCGGAGGATCTTGTCGAAGGAGGCCTCCAGGGAGATGCCCGCGAGGTGGACGATCGCGTCGACACCCCGGACGGCTTCGCGCAGCGCGTCCCTGTCGGCGAGGTCGGCGGTGATCGCCCCGGGCTCCCCCTCGATCGAGGTCATGTCGAAGAGACGGAGCTCGTAGCCGTACGCGGGCAGCAGTCCCCGCATCAGGGTGCCGAGGCCGCCGGCCGCGCCGGTGAGCAGGAGGGTGCGGGGTGCGGGCATGGATCGGTTCTCCTCGACGCGACTCAGATCGTGGCCTCTAGGCGGCATTCACATGCGTGGACACGCTAAGGAGCGGTCGCGGCACCGTCAAGTGCCGTGCAGAGTGTCAACTACGCCCCTGAGCGACGGTTTCCCCGCTTGACCTCGGCCGAGCGGCTGCCCTAGCGTGAGTTGTTCAGAAATATAGACGCCGATCAGAATGATGCACGAGCTGATGGCTCGGTGCATGGCCAAGGGAGCGCCCGTGACCTCAGCCCCGCTCGCCGCCCGGCTCACCAGCGGCACCGGACCGCTGTTCTTCCCCGTCACCGCCTACGGACCGGACGGCGCTCTCGACCTCGACGCCTTCCGCGCCCATGTGCGCGCCGGGGTCGAGGCCGGAGCCGCGGCGGTCTTCGCCTGCTGCGGCACCGGAGAGTTCCACGCGCTGACCCCGGAGGAGTTCCGCGACTGTGTCGCCGCCGCCGTCGAGGAGACCGCCGGCCGCGTCCCCGTCGTCGCGGGCGCCGGCTACGGCACGGCCCTCGCCGTCCGGTACGCGAGACTCGCCGAGGAGGCGGGCGCCGACGGGATCCTCGCCATGCCGCCGTACCTCGTCGTCGCAGACCAGGCCGGACTGCTGCGCCACTACGCGGCGCTCGCCGCCGCCACCGGGCTCGGCGTCATCGTCTACCAGCGCGACAACGCCGTCTTCACCCCCGAGACCGTCGTCGAACTCGCCAAGGTCGACGGCATCATCGGCCTCAAGGACGGATACGGCGACCTCGATCTGATGCAGCGCATCGTCAGCGCCGTACGCACGGACGCCCCCGGCCGTGACTTCCTCTACTTCAACGGACTGCCCACCGCCGAGCTCACCGGCCTCGCCTACCGCGGCATCGGCATCACCCTCTACTCCTCCGCCGTCTTCTGCTTCGCCCCCGAGATCGCCCTCGCCTTCCACCGCGCGCTCATGAGCGGTGACGACGCGACGGCCGAACGGCTGCTGGACGGCTTCTACCGGCCGCTCGTCGAACTGCGCGCCTCCCGCAACGGTTACGCCGTCTCGCTCGTCAAGGCCGCGGTACGACTGCGCGGACAGGACGTCGGAGAGGTACGGCCGCCGCTGAGCGAGCCGTCCGCCGACCACATCAAGGAACTGGCCGACATCATCGGGCGCGGCTACGCCCTCCTCGGGGACGGAGCCGCCGAATGAGGACCGGCGCCTTCGTCTACCCCTGGGACGTCAACGGCGACCCCGGCGCCGCCGAGCGGATCGCCGGCCTCGGCGTCGGCCAGGTCACCCTCGCCGCCGCCTACCACTCCACCAGGGCCCTCACTCCTCGCCATCCCCGCCACCGCGTCGTCACCGCCGAGCACGCGGCCGTGCTCTACCCGCCGGACGTGAGCCGCTGGGCCGGGCGGACACCGCACCCGTACCCGGCCGGGGCATGGGCGCCCGGCGACGCGTACGGGGAGGCCGCCGAAGCCCTCGCCGCCGCCGGGCTCGACGTGCACACCTGGGTCGTCCTCGCGCACAACTCCCGCCTCGGCTCAGAACATCCCGGCACGTCCGTCGTCAACGCCTACGGGGACCGCTACCCCTGGGCACCCTGCATCGCCCAGCCCGCCGTCCGCGCGTATCTGCTGGACCTCGCCGCGGAGGCGGCGGTCAGGCCGGGGGCGCGCGGCACCGAACTCGAATCCTGCGGCTGGTACGGCCTCGCCCATCTGCACGCCCACGACAAGATCGCGGGCGTCGGACTCGGCGACGCCGCCCAGTACGCGATGTCGCTGTGCTTCTGTCCCGCCTGCGGCGAGGGCTACGCCGCCCGGGGCGTGGAGCCCGGAGCGCTGAGCGCGGCGGTGCGGGAGGCACTGGAGCCGGTGTGGCGGGGGAGCGCGCCCGCCGACATCCCGGTGGAGAAGTTGCTTGGGGCCGAACCGGCCGCGCTCACCCTGGAGTTCCGCACGCGTACCGCCCGCACCCTTCAGGAGGCGGTGGTCGCGGCGGTTCGGGCCGCCGCGCCGGACGGTTTCCAGGTGCTGCTGCACGCCGACCCGGTCGCGTACCACTGCGGTGCCAACGCCGGGGTCGACCCGGCGCACGTCCTGGGCCTCGCCGACGGCGTGGTCGTGCCCTGCACCGGCGGTGCAGGGCTGCTGTCCCCGTTCGCCCGGCACGCCTCGGCCACCTCCGTGATCGCCGCGAACCTCACGGTGGTCGGCGGTATGGGCGGCAGTCCCGGCACCCTCGCGGCCGACGCGGCCGACGCCGCATCGCTCGGTGCGAACGAACTGCGGCTGTACCACGCGGGTCTGGCGTCCGACCAGGATCTGGCGGCGGTCAGGCGAGCGCTGTCCGGCCTCGGCTGAGGCCCGCCAGGGCTGCCGCCGTCACCAGGCCCAGCACCCCGACCGCCACCAGCAGCACCCGTACCTCCACCACCGCGACCAGCCCCGCGCCCAGGGCCAGTGCCAGCGCGTTGGGTACGAACAGGAGGGACTGGGCGGTGGCGGCGGTACGGCCGAGCACCGCGTCCGGTGTCTCGCGCTGTACCGCCGTCGTCGCCGCGACGAGCACACACGGCAGCCCCAGCCCGACCGCTCCGGCGCACACCAGCGCCACCGCGTCGTACGGCAGTGACCGCAGCCCCACCGCCACCGCGAACAGCCCGGTGCCCGCCGCCGCGAACACCCGCTCCGGCAGCCTCCGCAGCAACGGCCCGGCCAGCAGCCCGGCGACCAGGGAACCCGCGCCCTGCACCGCGTACAGCACCCCGACGAACGCCGGGGCGTGCCCGAGCACGCGGTCCACGACCGCGAACAGCAGCGCCCCGTTCAGTCCGGCCAGCAGCATCGTGGCCCCGCCGGCCGCCAGCAGCGGCCGCAGCACGGGGGAGCGCCACAGCGCGCGGGCGACCTCGGCCGTGTCCGCCCACGCGTACCGGGACCGGGCCGGCTTCTCCTCCCGCACCCTGAGCAGCGCGAAGATCCCTGCCGCCAGCGCGAACGTCGCCGCGTCCAGCAGTGCCACCGAGGCCCCGCCGAACCGGGCGAACAGCCCGGCCGCGGCGAGCGGAGCGATCAGTTTCGTGCTCTCGTTCACCGTCATCCGCAGCCCGTTGAGGTCGCCGAGCAGCCGCCGGTCGACGGCGCCCGCCACCAGTGCCGTCTCCGCCGCGTCCTGGACCACCCCGGCGGCCCCGTACACGACGAGGACACCGAACAGCAGCCACACGCGGTCCGCCGAGTCGAGCAGCAGCAGCGCCGGCAGCAGCACCGCCATCGCGGCGTTGACCGCGATCAGCAGCGGCCGTCTGCGCACCCGGTCGGCGAGCGTGCCCAGCAGCGGTCCGGCGAGCGCGGGCGCCCACATCGCGAACACCGTCAGCGCCGCCAGACTGTCCGACCCCGTCAGCGACTTCACCCAGATACCGGAGACCAGCCACATCGCCGTCGTGCCGAACCCCGACACGAGCAGTCCCGACACCCACAGCGCCGCATTGCGGTCCCGCAGCACTCCGACCGTTCCGGCAGCCACCGTCGCTCCCTCCTCAGGTCCCGTCCGTCGGATCCCGCCGATCCCGTCGATCCCGCGGGCATCGTGGCAGCGGCAACCGGTCGGCCGGATGGGGCAGTTGCCGTACTTTCCGGTGCGATGGCTCCCTACGCCGTAACATCCCGCGCACCACCCGTCACTCATGTACGAGGGGAAACACTGTGCGCAACAAGGGGATAACCGCGCTTCTGTGCGCCGGGCTGGTCTCCGGTACGGCGATCCTGGCCGGAGCCGTGCCCGCGTCCGCGGCCGGCCCGGCCGCCTCCGCCAAGGCCGGGGCGAGCGCCGCCGAGGACGTACGCGAACGGCTGGAACGCATCCCGGGCATGACGGTCGTCTCGGTCGTGGACCGTGAGGGACACCCGTACTACACACTGACGTACGCCCAGCCCGTCGATCATCGCAACCCGCGCCGCGGCACCTTCACCCAGCGTCTGACGCTGTGGCACAAGTCCACCGACCGGCCGACCGTGTTCTACACCGGCGGCTACACCCTCCCCACGGGCATCGCTTCCCTCACCCGCCTCATCGACGCCAACCAGATCAGCGTCGAGCACCGCTACTTCGCGGACTCCCGGCCCGCGGGCCCGGCCGGGGACGACTGGTCCAGGATGACGATCCAGCAGGAGGCGAGCGACGAGCACCGCATCACCCAGGCACTGCGTCGTATCGAGAAGGGCAAGTGGCTGGGGACCGGTGGCAGCAAGGGCGGCATGACGGCCACATACCACGAGCGCTTCTATCCGCAGGACCTCGACGCGGTCGTGGCCTTCGTCGCCCCCAACGACGCCGACAACCGGGACGACTCGACCTACGAGCGGTTCTTCCGCACGGTCGGCACCGAGGAGTGCCGGGACGCGCTCAACGCCGTACAGCGCGAGATGCTGGTGCGCCGCGAGCGTCTGCTGCCCAAGTTCGAGGCGGACGCCGTGAAGAACGGCGACACCTTCGAGGAGACTCTCGGCACCACCGACCGGGCCTACGAGTTCGCCGTCCTCGACCAGGTGTGGAACTTCTGGCAGAGCGACACGGCCGAGAACTGCGCCACCGTGCCCGACGCCGAGGCCGTCGGTGACGACGAGCTGTACGAGTGGTCGAAGCAGCACGGCTTCAGCGTCTACCAGGACGAGACGCTCGGCACGAACGGATCCGGGCCCTACTACCGGCAGGCCGCGACCCAGCTCGGCTGGGCCGACCTGAAGTTCAAGCACCTCAAGGACGTGCGCCACCACCCGGACATCTACCAGCCGAACTCGGTGCTGCCCGCGGCGATGCGCGGCTCGTACAGCAACGAGGCCATGGCCGACGTCGACCGCTGGGTCACGACGCGCGGTGAGCGGATGATGTTCATCTACGGCGAGAACGACCCCTGGAGCGCGGAGAAGTTCACCCCGAGCCGCCACGACTCGTACCGCTTCGTCGTCCCGGGGGCGAACCACGGCGCCTCGATCGGCAAGCTGCCCGCCGAGCAGCAGGAGCAGGCGATCGCCACGATCAAGCGGTGGGCCGGGGTGAAGTAACACCCGAGGTCGGGTAACAGCCTGGTCAAGTAACGTGACGAAAACCTGAAAGGCCTCCTCGGCGGGCACAATCCAGCCGTCCGACACCGCGCGGAACCGTCACCCGCCGAGGAGAGCCCATGCCGGAATCACAGCAACGGAACGCTGTCGACCGATACTTCCGAATAAGTGAACGGGGATCGACCTTCGGTCGCGAGGTACGAGGCGGTTTCGCCACGTTCTTCACGATGGCCTATATTCTCGTCCTCAACCCGATCATCCTCGGCGGCGCCGAGGACAAGTTCGGCGCCCATCTCTCCGGGCCCCAACTGGTCACCGTCACCGCCCTCGTGGCGGCCGTGATGACCGCGATCATGGGCCTGGGCGGCAATCTGCCGCTCGCCATCGCGGTCGGGCTCGGCCTCAACGCCGTCGTCGCGTACCAGATCGCGCCGCTGATGAGCTGGCCCGACGCGATGGGTCTGGTGGTCATCGAGGGCGTCGTCATCTGCGTACTCGTCGTCACCGGGCTGCGCGAGGCCGTCATGCACGCCATCCCGCAGCAGCTGAAGCAGGCGATCAGCGTCGGTATCGGACTCTTCATCGCCTTCATCGGCTTCGTCGACGCGGGCTTCGTGACCCGCATCCCCGGCGAGACCGGCTCCGTTCCTGTGCAGCTCGGCGCCCAGGGGCAGCTGTCCGGCTGGCCGGTGCTCGTCTTCTGCCTGGGTGTCCTGCTCACCATCTCGCTGGTCACCCGCAAGGTGCGCGGCGCGATCCTCCTCTCCATCGTCGCCATGACGGTCCTCGCCATCGTCATCAACGAGGTGGCCGACATCGCCCCGCTCGCCTGGGGCCTGACCGTTCCCACCGTCCCCGGGGACGTCGTGGCGGCCCCGGACTTCGGACTCGTCGGCTCCTTCAGCCTCTTCGGAGCCTTCGGTCAGGTCAGTGCCATCACCATCGTCCTGCTCGTCTTCACCCTCGTCCTGAGCGACTTCTTCGACACCATGGGCACGGTCGTCGGCGTCTCCAACGAGGCCGGGCTGCTGGACGAGAAGGGCGACGTCCCGAACCTGGGCCGCGTCCTGCTCATCGACGGCGCGGCGGCCGCGGCGGGCGGCGTGGCCTCCGCCTCCTCCGCCACCTCCTACATCGAATCGGCCGCCGGCGTCGGCGAGGGCGCCCGTACCGGCCTCGCCAGTGTGGTCACGGGCGCTCTCTTCGGACTCGCCCTCTTCCTCACGCCGCTGGCCACGGTCGTCCCCGCCCAGGCCGCCGCCCCCGCGCTGGTCGTGGTGGGCTTCCTGCTGATGACACAGGTCCGCCACATCGACTGGCAGCGGTACGAGATCGCCATCCCCGCGTTCCTGACGATCGCCGTGATGCCCTTCACCTACTCCATCACCAACGGCATCGGCGCCGGATTCCTCGCGTACGTGGTCCTGCAGACGGTGCTCGGCAAGGCGCGCGAGGTGCACTGGCTGCTGTGGGCCACGGCGGGGCTGTTCGCCGTGTACTTCGCCGTCGAACCGATCGAGCAGCTGATCGGCGTCAAGTAGCGCGGCGTCCGCGTGGAGCAGCGCGGCGTCCGTGTCAGGCGGCGCGGCGTCCCGCCTCGTGACGGAGGGCCAGGCCCGTCGCCAGCGCGCCCAGGCCCTCCCACAGGCCCACACCCAGGAAGCCGGAGGGTGCCCGCCCGCTGATCACGGCCACGGTGAAGACCGTGCAGGTCAGCAGGCGGAACGGGACCGTCCAGCGGAAGAAGGGTCTCCAGTCGGAGAGCGCGGCCAGGACGTAGTACACGCCCATGTTGAGCGCCGCCATGGACGAGGCGGTCAGAAAGACCGGTGTGTGGTCGCCTTCCGCGCGCGCCGAGTCCGGTATGGGCTCGAAGCCCATGGCGGTGAGCAGAGTGCCCGGGGCGACCAGCCCCACCACGCCCATGACGGCGGCGAGCGCGCCGAAGACGGCCATGGTCCAGCCGGACGGGGAGCGGGGCAGCAGCTGCACGAAGTCCTCCATGCACACGGTGAGTTGAGGCTTGAACGACCCTGCATACCGTGTGCCCCGCTCCGGTCCGCGACCGGGGGTCTATCCGAGCGCCGCCTTCATCATCTTCTGAGCGATCGGCGCCGCCAGCCCGTTGCCGCTGACCTCGGAGCGTGCCGCCCCGGAGTCCTCGATGATCACCGCGACCGCCACCTCCTTGCCCGTCGATCCGTCCTTGGCGTACGAGGTGAACCAGGCGTACGGCGTCTTGCTGTTGTTCTCGCCGTGCTGGGCCGTGCCCGTCTTGCCGCCCACCTCGGCGCCGCTGATGCGGGCGTTGGTGCCCGTGCCGTCCTCGACGACCGTGACCATGGCGCTGCGCAGCTGCTCCGCCGTGGCCGAGGACACGATCCGCTCGGTGTCGGAGTCCTCGTAGCTCTGCAGCGTGTTGCCGTCCGCGTCGACGACCTTGGAGACCATGTGCGGGGACGCCATGAGGCCATCATTGGCCAGGGCCGCGGACACCATCGCCATCTGCAGCGGGGTGGCCGTGACCTCGAACTGGCCGATGCCCGTCAACGCCGTCTGCGCCGAGTCCATGTTCTCCGGGTACACACTCTTCGAGGCGCGCACGGGAACGTCCTGTTCGGCGTCGTTGAAGCCGAACTTCTCCGCCATGGCCCGGACCTTCTCCTTGCCCAGATCCGCGGCCAACTTCCCGAAGACGTTGTTGCAGGAGTACTGCAGCGCGGTGCGGATCGTGGCGTTGCGACAGGGCGCGGACTTGTTCTCGTTCTCGAGCACGGTCCGGGTGTTCGGGAGCGTGTAGGGCTGGGGGCTGTCGGTCCGTTCGTCCACCGACGAGTAGAGCCCGTCCTCCAGCGCCGCCGCCGCGACCACCAGCTTGAACGTCGAGCCGGGCGGCAGCGGCTGCCGGAGGGCCCGGTTGACCATGGGCTGGTCCTCGTCGCCGGAGAGCCGCTTCCAGGCGTCGCCGTCGGTGGTCCCGCTGATCTTCGACGGATCGTACGACGGGGTGCTCACCACGCCGAGGATCCTGCCGGTGCCGGGATCGATGGCGACCGCCGCGCCCTTGTTGTCGCCGAGCGCCTCGAAACCGGCCTTCTGCACGGCCGGGTCGATGGTGGTGAGCACGTCACCGGACTGCGCCTGCTTTCCGGTGAGCACGTCCAGCGGGTTCTTCAGCCGGTTGTCGGTGCCGTCGAGGACGTCGCTGTAGATGCCCTCCAGCTGCGTGGCGCCGTACGCCTGTGAGCTGTAGCCGGTGACCGGCGCGTACAGCTCGCCGTTCGTGTACGTGCGCTTGTACGCGAGATCGCTGCCCTCCGTTCTCTTCGAGCCCGTGACCGGGGAGCCGGCCACGACGATGTCACCGAGCGGCTGCGCGTACTGCGCGATGGTGTTCCGCCGGTTGTGCTTGTCGTCCGCGAGGGCCTCGGCCTTGTATCCCTGCACCCAGGTGGCCCGCACCAGCAGGGCGAGCACCAGGAGCAGGCTGAAGACCGCGGCGCGCCTGATCGTCTTGTTCATCCCTGAAAAGGACGAGGCGCCCGGAGGCTTCCGTTCCGTTCTGCCGGGATTCTCAGGGAATCCTCATCCGGCACCGTGGGAGATCAGCCGTCGAGCCGGAGGACGAACTCCTCGGTCTCCTCGCCCCGCGCATGGGCGAACCCACGGTCACGGCCCGTGACGGTGAAGCCACACTTGGCCAGGACGCGCAGTGAGCCCGCGTTGTCGGCGGCGGCGCGCGCGTACAGCGGACGTTCCGCCACGAGGACGAGCAGTTCGCGCAGCGCGGCCGTGGCCACCCCGCGTCCCCAGTGGGCACGGTCGATCCAGTACGTCACCTCGCGCTCCCCGGGCGGTCCGTAGACGGCGGCGTGGCCGGCCGGGGCGCCGTCGACGAGCACGGTGCGATTGACGTCGTCCGTGCCGAGGATCCGCTCCCAGTGGGCGTCGAAGCGGGCCCGGTCGCCCGGGTCCTCGGCGGTGAACGCGGCCATGCGGCCGCTTTCGGGGTCCTGCATCAGCGTGAAGAAGTAATCGAGGTCCGGCTTGCGGACCTCGCGCAGGGCGATCCGCATCAGAGCCTCCGGGTGGCGAGGGTGAGCCGGTCCCGCGCGTCGAACAGCGCGTCCTTGATCATCTGCTCGTGTCCCGGCGTCAGCCGGGCCACCGGCACCGAGCAGCTGATCGCGTCCCGCGCCGGGGTGCGGTACGGGATGGCGACGCCGAAGCAGCGCAGCCCGAGCGTGTTCTCCTCGCGGTCCACGGCGTAGCCCTGCTCGCGGATCTGCCGCAGCTCGTCGATGAGCCGCTCCCGGTCGGTGATGGTGTGCTCGGTGAGCGCGGGCAGCGTCTGCGGCAGCATCTTGCGGACCTGCTCGTCGCTGTGGGTGGCCAGCAGTGCCTTGCCCAGCGAGGTGGAGTGCGCGGGCAGCCGGCGACCGACGCGGGTGAAGGGGCGCAGATAGTGCTGCGACTGCCGGGTGGCGAGGTACACGACGTTCGTGCCGTCGAGACGGGCCAGGTGGATCGTCTCGGTGGTGTCGTCCGAGAGCCGGTCCAGCGTGGGCCGGGCCGCCGCGACGACCTCGTCACCGTCGATGTACGACGTGCCGACGAGCAGCGCCCGCACGCCGATCCCGTACCGCGTGCCCGTCGCGTCGGTCTCCACCCAGCCCAGCTCGACCAGGGTGCGCAGCAGCATGTACAGGCTGGACTTGGGGTAGCCGACGGCCTCCTGGACGGCGGCGAGCGAATGCATACCGGGCCGGCCCGCGAAGTACTCGAGCAACTCCACCGTCCGCACCGCGGACTTGACCTGAGCCCCACCCTGCTCGGCAGTTGCCATGGCCCTCCACCCTTCTTGACCGCGCAGAACGCCCGGAAATAGAGTCCCCACGTCATCACACATTCATCATCGGGAACTCTGTTCAGAATACCGAACAACTCCGGGAAGGAAGCCGCGGTGGGAGCAGCACCAGTCTGGAGTGTGGACCCCCGAACCGGGAAGCCGCGTGAGCAGGTTGCGGTCGAGGCCACAGCAGAGGAGGTCGACCGGGCGGTACGGGCCGCGGACGCCGCACGGCCCGCCCTCGCCGACCGTACGGTCCGCGCGGCCCTCCTGCGCACCGCCGCGGACCTCCTCGACGAGGCGGGCGAGCACGTCATCGAGGCGGCCGACGCCGAGACCGCCCTCGGTCCGGTGCGGCTGACCGGAGAACTCGCCAGGACCACCGCCCAGTTGCGGGCCTTCGCCGACGTCGTCGAGGAAGGTGCCTTCCTCGACATCCGCATCGACCACGCCGACGCCGGACGCACCCCTCCGTGGCCCGATCTGCGCCGCTGGAAGATCCCGCTCGGTGTCGTCGCCGTCTACTCCGCGAGCAACTTCCCGCTCGCCTTCTCCGTGCCGGGCGGGGACACCGCGAGCGCCCTCGCCGCGGGCTGCCCCGTCGTCGTCAAGGCCCACCCGGACCATCCGGCCACCTCCGAGCTGTGCGCGGCGGTGCTGCGCAGGGCCGCCCAGCAGGTCGGGCTGCCCGAGGACGTCGTCGCCCTGGTCCACGGCTTCGACGCGGGTGTGGAACTCGTACGCCACCCGCTGGTCGCGGCCGCCGGTTTCACCGGTTCGGTACGCGGCGGGCGCGCCCTCTTCGACGCGGCCGCCGCCCGTCCCGCGCCCATCCCCTTCCACGGTGAACTCGGCTCCCTCAACCCGGTGGTGATCACCGAGGCCGCGGCCGCCGAACGCGCGGAGGCCATCGGCAACGGCCTGGCCGGCTCGATGACCCTGGGGGAGGGGCAGTTCTGCACCAAGCCCGGATTCGTCCTCGCCCCCGAGGGCGACGCGGGCGACCGGCTGCTGAAGTCGCTGACGGCGGCGGTGAGCGAGACCGAGCCCGGCGTCATGCTCGACCACCGGATGCGGGACGCGTTCGTCGCCGGCGTCACCGAGCGGGCCGCGCTCGACGGCGTCGAGGCACCCGTCACCCCCGGCGCGGGAGGGGAGCACACCGTCAGCGCGGGCTTCCTGACCGTACCCGCGCGGCGGCTGGCCGCCGAAGGGGCGCACGATCTGCTGCTGGAGGAGTGCTTCGGCCCGGTGACCGTCGTCGCCCGCTACGCCGCCACCGACGAGATCGGGGCCGTCCTCGCCCGGCTGCCCGGCAATCTCACCGCCACGCTGCACATCTCCGAGGACGAGGCGGCCGGCCCCGCGGCGGAGCTGCTCGCCTCGCTGACCCCGCTCGCCGGCCGGGTCCTCGTCGACGGCTGGCCGACCGGAGTCGCCGTCGCCCCCGCCCAGCACCACGGCGGCCCCTACCCGGCCACGACCTCCACCTCGACCTCGGTCGGCGGCACCGCGATCGAGCGCTGGCTGCGCCCGGTCACCTACCAGTCGACGCCGCCCGCGCTGCTCCCGGCCGAGCTGCGCGACGAGAACCCGCTCGGGCTTCCGCGCCGGGTCGACGGGCGCCCGGAGGGTCTGGAAGGCTGACCGTGTGACCGACGAGATCGACCTGCCCGAACTGCCCTTCCCGCTGCGTCCGTACGGCCCCGACGCCGACTGGTCGTACGAGAACGGGATGCTCACCGGCTGGGCGGGCGCGCGGCAGGACCGTTTCGTGCCGCCCACCGGCGAGGCACTGGACCCGGCCTCCGACGCACCACGCCTGCTCGGTGCGCCGGAGGGCGACTTCCAGCTGATCGCGCGGGTCAAGGTCGGGTTCGGTGCCGCCTTCGACGCGGGCGTGCTCTACCTCCACGTCGCCGAGCGGGAATGGGCCAAGCTCTGTCTGGAGCTGTCCCCGGACCGGCCGACGATCTGCACCGTCGTCACCCGGGGCCACTCCGACGACGCCAACTCCTTCGTCCTGGAGGGCGACAGCGCCTGGCTGCGGATCAGCCGCACCGGCGGCGCCTTCGCCTTCCACGCCTCGCCCGACGGGGAGCGCTGGACCTTCGTCCGGATCTTCACCCTCGGCACCCGGGATCAGGCGGACGCCGCACTCGTCGGCTTCATGGCCCAGTCCCCGGTCGGCGAGGGCTGCGTCGTCACCTTCGACCGCGTCGAGTTCCGGCCGGCCTGGCCGGAGGGCCTGCGAGACGGGTCCTGACCCCGGCCGCCTCTCCGCCGGCGACGGGTCGACCGCCCACGGCGGGCCGCGGTGGCGCGGCCCGGCAACCGCCGCTCCGGTCGGCCGCGTCCTGACCGGCATGATCCTTCCTGCCGGGATACGCCCGGCCGTACCCGCCGACCTCGACGCCATCACGCCGCTGCACGCCGAGGCCCGTGCCACCTACTACCGGGGCCGGATACCGGACCACCTCTTCGACAGCGCCGCCGAGCACGCCAGGACCGGCGAAGGCTGGGCACGCGCCGTGGAGCGCGGCGATGTGCTCTGCGCCGTGCTGCCGGACGGAGAGCTCGCGGGCGTGGCCGCGTACCGCGTGGACGGCGAGGGCACCGTGACCCTCACCCAGCTCCACGTCGCTCCCGCCCGCTGGCGCCACGGCATCGGCAGCTCCCTGCACTCCGCGTGCCTCGCCGCCTGGCGCCGCGCGGGCATGAGCACGGCACGCCTGGAGGTGTACGAGCACAACGAACGCGCCCGGGCGTTCTACGCGGCCAGGGGCTGGGCGCCGGATCCGGACGGGCCGCGGGCCGGCGCCCATCTGGTGCTGACGCTGCGGCTGAGCGGGGAATGAAAGCACACGATCACAGGTTGTCGCGCACGCCGGGTGAACCGTGGACGGGCACCCGCACACAACCGAGCACGGCCGAAGAGAGAGAAGTCAGTCCCATGCGCGTCGAGATCTGGAGCGACATCGCCTGCCCCTGGTGCTACGTCGGGAAGGCACGCTTCGAGCAGGGCCTCGCGGCCTTCGCCCACCGCGACGAGATCGAGGTCGTGCACCGCTCCTTCGAACTCGACCCGAGCCGCCCCAAGGGTGAGACCGCTCCCGTGATCGAATCGCTGGCGAAGAAGTACGGCCGCACGGTGGAACAGGCCCGTTCCATGGAGGAGCACGTGGCCACCACCGCCCGCGCCGAGGGGCTCGGGTACCGCACCGACGGCCGCGACGTCGGCAGCACCTTCGACATCCACCGGCTGCTGCATCTCGCCAAGGCCCGCGGCCGCCAGGACGAGCTGCTGGACCTCGCCTACCGGACGAACTTCGCCGAGGAGCGGTCCGTGTTCGACCCGGAGGTCCTGGTCGACCTGGCCGCCCAGGCCGGTCTCGACGCCGACGAGGCCCGTGCGGTGCTCACCGACGAGGACGCGTACGCCGACGACGTACGGGCCGACGAGCGCGAGGCCGCCGAGCTCGGGGCGAGCGCCGTGCCGTTCTTCGTTCTCGACCGCCGTTACGGGGTCTCGGGCGGACAGCCGGCCGAGGTCTTCACCCAGGCCCTGGAGCAGGCCTGGCAGGGCCGCGCACTCGTCCCGGTCAGCACGGCGGACGCGGCCGCCGCGGGCGCCTGCGACACCGACGGCTCGTGCGCGGTCCCGCCGCAGGCGTGATCGCACGGTCCCCGTCGGGGTCCACGGCAGGCTCGGTCGCACGACTCGCACGATTCGTGCGGGCTCCGGCGCAGGCTTGGTCGCACGGTCCGTGCGGGTAGGGGTGGGGACATGGACACCCTGGGTGGCGCCGAGTTCGCGCCGACGTCGACGTATCTGAACACGTCCGGTTGCGGACTGCTGCCGCGCCGTACGGTCGAGGCCGTCAAGCGGCTCGCCGAGGAGATCGCCGACGGCCGCCCCGAAGGCGCGGGCAGCTTCGCGTCCGTGGAGGCCGCCCGCGCGTCCTTCGCCCGCCTCACCGGCGTGTCCGCGGAGCGCGTCGCGGTCGGCGGTTCGGTCGCGGTGCATGTCGCGCTGATCGCGGCCTCGCTGCCCTCCGGTGCCGAAGTCGTCTCTCCGGAAGGGGAGTTCAGCTCCGTGGTCACGCCCTTCGCGGTCCGCGGCGATCTGAAGGTGCGCTACGTGCCGCTCGACGGGATCGCCGCCGCCGTGCGGCCCGGCACCGCGCTGGTCGCCCTGTCCGCCGTGCAGTCCGCGGACGGCCGGATCGCGGACCTGCCGGCGGTACGGGCCTCCGCGGCCGCCCACGGCGCGCGTGTCCTCCTCGACGCCAGCCAGGCCGCGGGGTGGCTGCCGCTGGACGCGGGGGCGTACGACTACACCGTCACCGCCGCCTTCAAGTACCTGCTCTGCCCGCGCGGCGCCTCGTTCCTCACCGTCACCGAGGACGCGCAGGAGTCACTGGTCCCGGCCCACGCGGGCTGGTTCGCGGCCGAGGACCTGGAGGGGAGCAGCTACGGTCCGGTCGAGGAGTTCGCCCGTACCGCCCGGCGCTACGACGAGCCACCGGCGTTCCTCGCGTACCACGGGGCCGAGCAGTCCCTCGCGCTGCTGGAGGAGATCGGGGTCGGGGCGGTCCACGCCCACAACACCGCCCTCGCCGCCCGCTTCCGCGCGGGGCTGACGGAACTCGGACACGCGCCCGTGACCGGTGACTCCGGCATCGTCGCCGTACCCGGTCTCGGCGGGCGGCAGCCGGAACTCACCCGTGCCGGGATCGTCGTCTCGGCCCGCGCGGGCAATCTGCGGGCCTCGTTCCACCTCTACAACACGGTGGCGGACGTGGACAGGGCGCTCGACGCGCTCTCGGACTGAGCGGGCTGCCCCGGCCCGTCCGTCGGCGTGGGCGTCTGTCCCGGCTCGTCCGTCTGCCCCGGCTCGTCCGTCTGCCCCGGCTCGTCCGTCTGCCCCGGCCCGTCCGTCGGCGTAAGCGTCTGCGTCGGTCCGTCCGCTCCTCCCGGGACCTGCCCGGCGCACTCCGCCATGTCCGTGCAGAGGTTTCCCTCGACCTTGGCCAGCAGCCGGGCCAGTTCGGTGCGCTCGGCGGGGTCGAGCCCGGCGAGGGTGTGCTCCTCCAGCGTGCCCCAGGCCCGGCTCACCTCGGTGTACAGCGCGCAGCTGGCCTCCGTGGCCTCGACGAGAACCGCTCGCCGGTCCGCCGGGTCCGGGCAGCGCCTGACGTGCCCGGACTGCTCCAGCCGCTGGAGCATCTTCGTGACGGTGGACGGGTCGAGCTCGCAGACCTTGATGAGCTCCGACTGACGGACCGGCCCGGCGCTCCAGACGTGCATCATCACGATCTCCTGGCCCGGATACAGGCCGGTCTGCTTCAGCAGCCTGCCGGCGGCCATGCGGTGGAGCCGGGCGACCCGTGAGACGGCATGGCTGACCGGGCCGCTGCGGGCGGCCGCGGGCAACCGTTCGTCGCGGCGGGCGTCGGAACAGACGGCGTCGGAACAGACGGGGTCGGCCTCCGGTCTCATCGGGCCTCCTCGGGGTGCTTCCGGCGGATGCCGGGGGATCGGTCCGACCGTCCCACACATCCTTGTCCACAGATTACCTTGGTCGGCCAATGAATGCGTTACAGTGGCAGGCGTGGTCATTACTTGGCCGACCAATTATCCCTGCCCGCCTGTTTCCCGGGAGCTGACATGACCCTCGCCTTCGACCCGATCGACCTGTCGGGCACGCGGCTGTCCAACCGCATCGCCATGGCGCCGATGACCCGCAGCCGCGCTTTCGGACCCGGGCTCAGCCCGACCGACTCCACCGTCGAGTACTACGCGCAGCGCGCCTCGGCCGGACTGATCATCACGGAAGGCATCCAGCCCTCCGTCGTGGGCCAGGGCTACCCCGACACTCCCGGCCTCCACTCCGAGGAGCAGACCGCGGCCTGGCGTCGGGTGACCGACGCCGTGCACGCCAGGGGCGGCCGGATCTTCGCCCAGCTCATGCACGCGGGCCGGATCGGGCACCCCTCGCTGCTGCCGGGCGAGCTCGCCCCGGTCGGCGCCTCGGCCGTGGCCGCCGACGGCCAGCTCTTCACCCACGAAGGCCCCAAGGACTTCGTCACCCCGCGCGAGCTGACCTCCGACGAGGTGCGCGCCACGATCGACGATTTCGCCGCCGCCGCGCGCAACGCCGTGGAGGCCGGCTTCGACGGCGTCGAGCTGCACGGTGCCAACGGCTACCTCATCCACCAGTTCCTCGCGCCCAACACCAACCTCCGCAGCGACGAGTGGGGTGGCTCCGGCGAGGCCCGTATCCGCTTCGCCGTCGAGGTGACCAAGGCGGTCGTGGCCGCGATCGGCGCCGAGCGCACCGCGATCCGGATCTCTCCCACCAACGGGTACAACGACATCGCCGAGCCCCTCGACGACGCCGAGCGGGTCTACCCCGCGCTGGTCCGTGAGCTGGACGCGCTGGGCCTCGCGTATCTGCACATCCTGGAGGGCGGGCCCGGGGTGCGCGAGCTCACCCTCGCCCTGCGCAAGGAGTACGCCGGCACCGTCGTCCTCAACGCGGCGACCGACGGGCCGACCGGCCACGGTGAACTCGCCCTGATCGAGGACGGCGTCGCCGACCTCGTGTCGTACGGCGCGCTCTTCCTCGCCAATCCGGACCTGCCGGCCCGGCTGAAGACGGGCGGCCCCTACAACGCTCCGGACATGTCGACGTTCTTCGGCGGCGACGACAAGGGCTACATCGACTACCCGGCGCTGACCGACTGACGGACCGACCGACGGCTGACCGAGTGACCGGCCGGCCGGCCGCTCGGCGGCTGATGGCCGATCGACGACAGGCCGAAGGGGGCCGGTCGCGCACCCGCGACCGGCCCCCTTCCGTGCTGTCACCGCCGTCACCGCACCGGCGAGAAGTCCCTCGAGCCGATGAACGACGGCCGCGGCACCGGCGCCGCGAAGGGGTCCTGCGCGGCGTTGTCGACGCTGTTGAACACGATGAAGACGTTGCTGCGCGCATACGGGGTGATGTTGTCCCCGGAGCCGTGCATCGCGTTGCAGTCGAACCAGGTAGCCGAGCCCGCACGGCCCGTGAACAGCCGGATGCCGTGCCGGTCCGCGAAGGCGGTCAGCGCCTCGTCCGAGGGCGTGCCGGCGTCCTGCATCTGCAGCGACTTCTTGTAGTTGTCCTTGGGCGTCTCGCCCGCGCAGCCCAGGAACGTCTTGTGCGACCCGGGCATGATCATCAGCCCGCCGTTGGTGTCGAGGTTCTCGGTGAGCGCGATCGACACCGACACGGTCCGCATGCGCGGCAGCCCGTCCTCTGCGTGCCAGGTCTCGAAGTCCGAGTGCCAGTAGAAGCCCGAAGCCCCGAAGCCCGGCTTGACGTTGATCCGTGACTGGTGGACGTACACGTCCGAGCCGAGGATCTGCCGCGCCCGCCCCACGACGCGCTCGTCGCGCACCAGGGCCTCGAAGAGCTCGCTGATCCGGTGCACCTCGAAGACGGAGCGCACCTCCTGCGACTTCGGTTCGACGATCGAGCGCTCGTCGGCACGAACCGACGGGTCGGAGACCAGCCGGTCCAGCTCGGCGCGGTAGACCGCGACCTCGTCCGGAGTGATCAGCTCGTCGATCGCCAGGAAGCCGTCACGCTCGTACGACTGGAGCGCGGACGGGGAGATCGGGCCCGGCGCCCCGGGCGGGGACCAGACCACCGGGTCCTGGCGGGGGACGGCCGTCTCCGCGGCGCCGCGGGTGGGATAGAGATCGGTGATCGCGGTGGTGGTCATCTGTCAGCCCTCCTCGGACTCGGTGAGCAGCGGGTAGACGCCGTTCTCGTCGTGGTCCTCCCGTCCGGTGACGGGCGGGTTGAAGACGCAGACGCAGCGGAAGTCCGTCTTGGGACGCAGGGTGTGGCGCTCGTGACCGTCCAGCAGGTACATCGTGCCGGGCTCGATCCAGTGCGCCTCGCCTGTCTCGTCGTTCGTCAGCTCCGCCTCGCCCTCCACGCAGAGCACGGCCTCGATGTGGTTCGCGTACCACATCGACGTCTCCGTACCCGCGTACAGCACGGTTTCGTGGAGGGAGAAGCCGACCCTCTCCTTGGCGAGCACGATGCGCTTGCTCTCCCAGGTGCCGGACTTCGACCTGACGTGCCGGTCGGTGTTCTCGATGTCCTTGAACGATCGGACGATCACAGTGGTGCGCTTCCTCTCCTGCTTGCGGTGTTTCAGGCGGTCTCACGGACGGCGCGGGCGAGCGTTCGCAGCCCCTCGTCCAGTTCGTCGGGCGTCACGGTGAGCGGCGGCAGCAGTTTCACGACCTCGCTCTCCGGGCCCGAGGTCTCCAGCAGCAGACCGAGTTCGAAGGCCCGGGCGCAGACCGCCGCCGCCCGGCTCTTGTCGGCGAACTCCAGGCCCCAGACCAGTCCGCGGCCGCGGTAGTGGGCGCCGTACGCGGAGTTCTCGTCGCAGACCGCCAGCAGGGCCTGTTCGACCTGCTCGCCACGGGCGATCGTCTGCTTCTCCATCTGGCCGTCGGACCAGTACGTGTCCAGCGCGGCGGCCGCCGTGACGAAGGCGGGGTTGTTGCCGCGGAACGTGCCGTTGTGCTCGCCCGGCTCCCAGATGTCCAGTTCCGGGTTGAACAGGCAGAGCGACATGGGCAGTCCGTAGCCGCTGATGGACTTCGACAGGGTGACGATGTCCGGGGCGATGCCCGCCTCCTCGAAGGAGAAGAAGGCACCGGTGCGGCCGCAGCCCATCTGGATGTCGTCGACGATGAGCAGCATGTCCTGGCGGTGGCAGAGATCGGCGAGCGCGCGCAGCCATTCGGCGCGGGCCACGTTGATACCGCCCTCGCCCTGCACGGTCTCGACGATCACGGCCGCCGGCTTGTTGAGGCCGGAGCCCTGGTCCTCCAGCAGCCGCTCGAACCAGAGGAAGTCCTGGACCTGACCGTCGAGGTAGTTGTCGAACGGCATCGGGGTGCCGTGCACCAGCGGGACACCGGCGCCGGCGCGCTTGAAGGCGTTGCCGGTGACGGCGAGCGAGCCCAGCGACATGCCGTGGAAGGCGTTGGTGAACGAGACGATCGACTCTCGGCCCTTCACCTTGCGGGCCAGTTTGAGCGCCGCCTCGACGGCGTTGGTGCCGGTCGGGCCGGGGAACATCACCTTGTACGGAAGGTCGCGCGGCCGCAGCACGATGTTCTGGAAGGACTCCAGGAAGGCGCGTTTCGCGGTCGTCGCCATGTCCAGGCCGTGGGTGATGCCGTCGCGCTCCAGGTAGTCGATGAGCGCGCGTTTGAGTACCGGGTTGTTGTGGCCGTAGTTGAGTGATCCTGCGCCGGCGAAGAAGTCCAGATAGGTGTGGCCGTCTTCGTCGGTGAGCCGTGCGCCCTGCGCGCGGTCGAACACTGCGGGCCAACCGCGGCAGTAGCTGCGCACCTCCGACTCCAGGGTCTCGAAGACACTCAGGGCGGGCGGGGTGATGGTCACAGCGTTTCACTCCTGATGTGGGGGTCGAACGGAGCTCGGGCGTTAGGTCTGTGGGCGATCGGTGCGGTCCGGTGCCGGACCGTGCCGGTCGGGGGAGCGGACCGGGTCAGCCGGCGATCGGGCCGATGCGGTACAGCACTTCGGGCTCGTGCCCCCCGTCGGGGAACAGCCCTCCCTCGAAGAGCACCTCGCGGTGCAGTGACGCGCCGTGCCGGTCCGCGTACGAGGTGAAGAGCCGGTCGGAGGCGGTGTTGTCCGGGGTGACGGTCGTCTCGATCGAGCGGATGCCGTGCCGCGCGGCGACGCGGTGGGTCAGCGCGTCGAGGAGGGTGCCCGCCAGGCCGCGGCCGCGGTGCGCGTCGTCGACGGCGACCTGCCAGACGACCAGCGTCTGCGGGCGCTGCGGCCGGATGTAGCCGGTGACGAACGCGATCGGCTCACCGTCCGTGCCGCGGGCCACCACGGAGGTGGCGGCGAAATCGCGGCACCACAGCAAATAGCTGTACGAGGAGTTGAGGTCCAGGACCTCGGAGTCGCGGGCGATGCGCCAGATTGCGGCTCCGTCCTCCACGCGTGGGCTGTCGATGCTCAGTGCGGTGGTCATGCGAATTGAATTTACCGAGCCAATTCGCAAATTGCATCGAGGGGAGGGGTTGGGTGGAGCGGCTTTCTGTGTTATCGCGCGGGCGCGAGCTCAAGCGCTGGGCTGAGGCGAACTCTCCCTATTTGACCGGGAGTTATCGGGCAAAAAATCTTGCGTGTGGTGTCTGTCACATGCTCGTAACGCGCCCGGAATGAGGCTTGGATCTTGTTGCAACTTTGGTGTTTAGGGTCAGGGAAAGCGGGCAGAAGAATACGGGGAGCTGCTCACGATAAAGCAGCTCCCCGCATTCTTTTATTAATGCGCTATTTGTTTGTCGATGAGATGCCGGACACGCTGGACATTAGTTTTGCCAGGCCTCGGCGGCGGCGCGCCGGGCGCCCTCCACGTCCGCCCCACGGCCGTGCTCGCCGAGGGCGGCGCCCAGCGCCGCCAGCGAGGACTGCACCACGTCACACGTCGCATCCACCCCGTAGTGGTTCACCCGGATCATCTCGGTGGACAGCGCCCCTCCGCCCGCGACGAGCGGCAGCGACGGGTCTGCCGCCAGCGCCTTCGCGACCAGGTCCGAGGCGTCGACCCCGGCGGGGGCGCGCAGCGTGGTCGCCACCGGCGCCGCGTCCCTCGCCTCGTGCACGTACGGCGTCACGCCGCCCAGCGCGAGGGCGCCCGCGCGCGTCGCCGCGGCGGCCGAGGCGTGCCGCGCCATGAGCGCTGCCGGTCCCTCCGCCTCGATGCGCTCCAGGCACGCCTGGAGCGCCAGCATCTCCAGCTGCGCGGGCGCGTGCAGCAGTGCCTTGCGGCCGCCGTCGATCCAGCGCTCCTTCCAGTCCAGCAGCGACAGGTACGAGCGCCGGGGCGCGGCCGGGTTCGCCGCGAACCGCTCCCACGCGCGCTCGCTCACCGACACGGCCGAGACCCCGGCCGGTCCGCCCATCGCCTTCTGCGCCCCGATCACGCACAGGTCCACGCCCCAGGCGTCCGGCAGCAGCGGCTCCGCGCCCACGGAGGCCACGGCGTCCAGCATGAACAGCGCGCCGTGCGCCCGGACCACCTCGCCGATCTCCGCGACCGGGTTGGTGTTGCCGGTCGCCGCCTCGGCGTGCACCAGTGAGACGAAGTCGATCTCCGGGTGCCTCTCCAGCACCCCGGCGATCTGCTGGGCCGTGACCGCCGTGTGGAACGGCACCTCCAGATCGGTCACCACGGCACCACAGTCCCGCAGCCAGTTCCCGAAGGTCTGCCCGTACGGCCCCGTGACCACGTTCAGCGCGGCCGAGCCGGGCCGGGCGCCGCCGCGGATGCAGCCCTCCAGCGGGAGCAGTGCCTCGCCCTGTGTGATCACGACGTCCGCCTCGGTGTCGAGGAGGGCGGCGACCCGTCGCTCGATGGCCGCGAACTGCGCGGCGGTCAGCGGGGGCAGGTCCAGGAACGGGTGGCTCACGGTGGTGCTCGCTTCGGTCGAGAGGGTCGGCGATCGGGTCGGACGGGTGTTCGCTGATGTCCTCGGTCGAGCGTAGAGCAGGGCTCGTAGAGTGCTGGTCATGAGCGATCACGTGGTGCTGCATGTGAAGGGGCGGGTGCTCGTCGGGCCGCAGGAGGTACGGGACGAGCTGTGGGTGGTCGGCGGGCGTGTCACGTACCGGCGGCCGGTCGCCGGGGATGTGCGCACCGTCGAGGGCTGGGCTCTGCCCGGGCTGGTCGACGCGCACTGCCATGTCGGGCTCGACCAGCACGGTGCGGTGGACGAGGCCACCAGCGAGAAGCAGGCGCTGACCGACCGCGACGCCGGGACGCTCCTGATCCGCGACGCGGGGTCGGCCGCCGACACCCGGTGGATCGACGACCGCGAGGACCTGCCGAAGATCATCCGGGCCGGCCGGCACATCGCCCGCACCCGCCGCTACATCCGCAACTACGCCCATGAGATCGAGCCCGACGATCTCGTCGCCTATGTCGCCCGTGAGGCGCGCCGCGGCGACGGCTGGGTCAAGCTCGTCGGCGACTGGATCGACCGGGAGGCCGGCGACCTCACCGCCTGCTGGCCGCGCGACGCCGTCGAGGCGGCCATCGCCGAGGCGCACCGCCTCGGCGCCCGGGTCACGGCGCACTGCTTCGCCGAGGACTCGCTGCGGGACCTCGTCGAGGCGGGCATCGACTGCATCGAGCACGCGACCGGGCTGACCGAGGACACCATTCCGCTGTTCGCCGAGCGCGGCGTCGCGATCGTCCCGACGCTCGTCAACATCGCCACGTTCCCGCGGCTCGCCGACGGCGGCGAGAGCAAGTTCCCGCGCTGGTCGGACCATATGCGGCGGCTCCACGAGCGCCGCTACGACACCGTCCGCTCGGCCTACGACGCGGGCATCCCCGTCTACGTCGGCACGGACGCCGGCGGGACGCTGCCGCACGGGCTCGTCGCGGCCGAGGTCGCCGAGCTGACGACGGCCGGGATCCCGGCGGTCGACGCGCTCTCGGCGACGACCTGGGGCGCGCGGAGCTGGCTGGGGCGGCCGGGCCTGGAGGAGGGCGCGCCGGCGGACCTCGTCGTGTACGAGGCCGATCCGCGGGCGGACGTACGGGTGCTGGCCGCGCCGCGCAGGGTGGTCATGCGGGGCCACGTCGTCGGGTGACGGGCCGAGTCGGTCGGGCGACCGCGTTGACGGGGCGTGACGCGGGGGCCGTGCCGATCGTTGTGCCTCTTCGGTCCGCCGTCGTGTGCCACCCGCAGGTCAACCGGCGTACGCCCCGTACGCCCGTCTCAGGAGGGACGTAAGGGAACGCCCGTACCTCGTTAATCGAATGCGAGCACGGAAACCCCACTTTGGAGTGAACTCACTTCAGGTGTCTGTCGGTTCACTCTCAGTGCGTAAGGATTCCGGTGTTCTCAGTCGCCGCCGCCGCGCACGCGTCCCTGTGGCGGGCGGCCCGGCGACGCCATGTCTCCTGTGGGGGTTCCACCACCGTGAACAGCAACAGCTTCCGTATGCCCGTACGCCGCTCCGCGGCCGCGATGGCCGCCACGGCGCTCGCCGCCGGACCCGTGGCGCTCGCCGCCCCGGCCCATGCGACCGGCGGCGGCGACGGGCGCGCGAGCGCGGTCGTCCTCCGCACCGGCCTTGACGTCTCCCTGCTGAACAAGACCGTCGAGGTGCCCCTGAAGGCGTCCCTCAACGAGGTCGAGGCGCCGGAGAGTGCCGAGAAGACCGCGCTGGCGGTCCAGTTGGAGGGTGTCGACGGGGGCCGGCCGGTGAGCGTGCTGAGTGCTGAGGTCGCCACCGCGAAGGCGACCGCGGACCGGTACAGGGCGGAGGGACACGTCAACCTCGCTCACGCCAAGGTGCATGTGCCGGGGCTGCCGTTGCTCTCCCTCATCGAGGTCGAGAAGGTCACGTCCAAGGCGGTCTGTGAGACGGGCAAGAGGCCCGTGGCGGTGTCGAACCTGCTCGGGTCGGTGAGGGTGCTCGGGAAGAAGACCACGCTGAGCACCGGAGGTACGACGCGGGTCAAGGTGCCCGGTGTCGGCGAGGTCGCCCTCGAACTGTCGAGGACGCGGACCACGTCGCGGACGGCCGCGGCCACCGCGCTCGAACTGAAGGTGTCCGTCAACCCGCTCAAGCTGAACGTCGCCGAGGTCGAGGGCACGCTGACGCTCGCCCACGCGACCTGTGAATCGCCCACGGGCCGCGCGCAGGAGCCGCCGACGAAGGCTCCCGACGTCAAGCCCCAGACGGGTGGCGACCCGGGCAAGGCCGCGCCCGCGGAGGCGCCCGCGAAGGAGAACCTCGCGGCGACCGGCGGCAACGGGACGACGCCGTACTTCGCGGGCGGCGCGGTCGTGCTGCTGCTCGTGGGCGGCGGCGCGGTGGCGCTCGCACGCAGCCGGGCACGCGGCTGAACCGAGGGGCGCCTCCGGCGGGTCACCTCGGGCGAGGCGCCTCCGGCCTCCGGCGCGGTGGAGGGCCGGGGTCGTCCGCCGGACGCGGACCGGCGGGCGGTTGAGGCCCGCCTCTGGACCGCGGTCCAGAGGCGGGCCCGTGGCACCCACCCCGATCGGTCCACCCGAGTCGGCCCATCCCGCTCGGCTCCCCGCTCCACCACCGCGCTACGGCCGGCACGCCGCGTAAGAGAAGGGCCTCAGCCGCGTACCGCCGTCGCGCCCACGCCCGTGAGGGCCTGGTCGAGGGCTTGGAGGAAGCGGTTCGTCGTGGGGCGGTCGCGCACCGCGAGGCGCAGCCAGTGGCGGTCCAGGCCGGGGAACGTGTCGCCGCGGCGGGCCGCGAAGCCGAGCGTCCGCAGCCTGCCGCGCACCTCGTCCGCGCGCTCGATCCGCACGAGGACGAACGGTCCCTCCGCCTCCGTCACCATCCGCACCTCGTCGAACTCCGCGAGCCCCGCCAGCAGATGCGCCCGGTCCGCCGCGATCCGGTCCGCCGCCGCCGCGGCCTCCGCGAGCGCGCGCGGCGACATGCACGCCTCCGCCGCCGCGAGCGCCGGAGTCGCCACCGGCCACAGGGGCTGCGCGCGCTCCAGATCGGCGATGGTCTCCGGAGCGGCGAGTACGTACCCGATCCGCAGCCCCGCGAGCCCCCACGTCTTCGTGAGGCTGCGCAGCACCACGAGCCCCGGCACATCGGTCCGCGACGCCAGCGCCTCCGGCTCACCCGGCACCGCGTCCATGAAGGCCTCGTCGACCACCAGGATCCGCCCCGGCCGGGCGAGCCGGGCCAGGTCGTCGGCCGGGTGCAGGACGGAGGTCGGGTTGGTCGGATTGCCGACGATCACCAGATCCGCGGACTCCGGCACGACCGCCGGGTCCAGCCGGAAGCCGTCCTCCGCACGCAGCAGCACCCGCTCCACCGCATGCCCCGCGTCCCGCAGCGCCGCCTCCGGCTCCGTGAACTGCGGGTGCACCACGACCGGACGGCTCGCCCGCAGCCCGCGCGCGAGCAGCACGAACGCCTCCGCGGCCCCCGCCGTCAGCAGCACCCGCTCCGCCGGCAGCCCGTGCCGCGCCGCGACCGCCTCCCGCGCCGCCCGGCCGTCCGGGTAGGCGGCGAGCGAGAGCAACGACTCGGCGATGCGTTCGCGCAGCCACACCGGTGGTGTCCCGGCGCGGACGTTGACCGCGAGATCGGTCAGCCGTCCGTCGCGCACCTCCGCGTCACCGTGGTGCCGCAGATCGTGGAAGTCGTCGCGGAAGCCGTCGTGGAAGTCAGCCGGCGAGTTCATGCTCGTCCTGCAGGTCTCGGGGCTGTGGCGGTTCGGAACCGGCGACCGCCTCCCGGTAGCGCTCCACGACCAGATCGGCCAACTCCTCGCCGGCGCCGATCGGTTCGGCGTACCGCACCTGCGTGTCCGGATGCGCCTCCGCCCAGCCCTCCGCGTGCAGCCGCGCCCGTTCCACCGGACCGCCGTCGAACAGCACGTACGGCAGCACCACGATCCGACGGGCCCCGAGCCGTACGCACCGGTCCAGCCCCGCCGGGACGTCGGGCGCGGCCGTCGACACGAACGCCGTCTCCACCCCCGCGTATCCCCGGCCTTCCCACAGCAGCCGAGCCGCCCGGTGCACCTGCGCGTTGGCCTCCGGGTCGGCCGAGCCGGGAGCGACGAGCAGGACCGTCACCTCGGCCCGGTCCCGTGGCGTACGGGCGGCCCCGCCCAGGGCCTCGTCCAGCCGCCGCTCCAGCAGCGCGAGCAGCGCCGGGTCAGGGCCGAGCACCCGGCTCCGGGTGACGGACAGCCCGGGGTGGCTCGCGCACGCGGCGGTCAGCGCCGCGGACAGCCCGTCATCGGCCCGCCGGTCCGGCACCAGCGCCAGCGACACGGCGGCCAGCCGCTCGGCACCCGCCGCGACGAGTTCGTCCACGGCCTCGCCGAGCGGCCATCGCTCCGCACCGACGAGACCGGCCGTGACGGGGATTCCGGGATGGCGGCTGCCCAGGTGCTCCACGAAGTCCAGGAGCGCCGCGGCTCCGGCCTCGTGCCGGGCGCCGTCGGCTGCGATGAGCAGTGCGGGCGGGGAAGTCACGCGTTCTCCTTGCCGTGGGGGCGATGCTGCCGATGCTGCCCGACCGGGCCGCTGTTGGTCACGTCCGGGATCATGTCCAGTTCCGGAATCGAGGAATCCGCTCGGCGCACGATGGCACAGGTCACCGCGCCGGGTCCTGCCTGACCTCCGGATTTCCGTTTCGCCGCCACGAGTTCTCCTCCACCCATGAGCGCGGCCGCCTCGGCCACCGACGCAGTGCCCAGGGCGGCCGCCGGCGTCTCGGACGGATGCGGCACCCGCACCCGGGCCAGTTCACCGGCGGGATACGTCCACAGCGGCACACCGAGCGCGGCCGCGGCGGCCACGATGCCCGGCTCGTGCGCCTTCGCGTCCACCGTCGCCAGCGCGACGACCGCCCCCTGCGCTGCCCCGGCCTCCCGCAGTACACGCCGGATCAGCCCCAGCACCTCGTCGACGGGCGCACCCCGGCGCGCCCCGACCCCCACGACGAGCCCGCTCATGGCGTGGCATCCGGCGCCGACGGGGCCGGATCGGCTAGCAAGAACGCATGGCGGTGTTCGTCGCGCTCGGCGCGTTCCTGATGACGCTGTTCGGCGGCTGGGCGGCCGGACGCGTCACCGACCGAAGACATCTCGTGCTCGGCCTCGCGGGCGGTCTGATGCTCGGCGCGGCCGGACTCGACCTGCTGCCGGAGGCGATGGCGGCGGCGGGCCGGGAGGTCTTCGGCGTGCCGCAGGCCATGCTGCTGTTCGCCGGCGGATTCCTCCTCGCCCATGTCGTCGAACGACTGCTCGCGGGCCGCCACGCGGCGCACGGCGCGTACAACGGCGGGCCGCACAGCCACGACCACCGCGTCCCGCAGATCGGCATGACCGCTGCCGCGGCCATGGTCCTCCACAGCCTCATGGACGGCATCGCCATCGGTGCGGCCTTCCAGGCCGGCGGCGGAATGGGCGCCACCGTCGCGCTCGCCGTCATCACCCACGACTTCGCTGACGGCTTCAACACGTACACGATCACCAAGCTGTACGGGAACGAGCGCCGCAAGGCCCTCGCCATGCTCCTCGCCGCGGCCCTCGCCCCGGTCGTCGGCGCCGCCTCGACCCTGCTGTTCACCATGCCGCAGGAACTGCTCGGCAGCTACCTCGGCTTCTTCGGCGGCGCGTTGCTCTACCTCGCGGCCGCGGAGATCCTGCCCGAGGCGCACCACGAGCATCCGGCCCGGTCCACGCTGCTGTGCACGGTCGCGGGCGTCGCGTTCATCTGGCTGGTGACGGGCCTGGCGGAGTGACGCCCGGCGCCCGCGCGCCGTCACGCCGCCGCGTCCCACAGCGCGCACTTCCCCACGAACCGGCGCGCCGCTTCCGGCGCCCCCGCCCAGTGCGTATGCACGTAACTCGCGTGTACGCCGCCCTGCACGAAGCCCTCCACACGGCGCTCGGGCTGCCGCAGGCCCCAAGCCGGGCTCGCGCCCGCGCCCGGCTCCAGCACGGTGCGGTGGAACTCATGACCGCGCATCCGGGTTCCGGCCGCGGCCAGCACGCTGTCGCTCACCGCCACCGCGTCCCGGTAGCCCAGCGTCAGCCGCTCAGACATCCGTGCGTCGGCGTCCAGCACCCCGCACATGGGCTTCCCGTCCAGCGAACGCGCGAGATACAGCAGCCCGGCACACTCGGCGGCGACGGGCGCGCCGGCCCGCGCCAGCTCCGCGACGGCCTTGCGGAGCCGGGAGTTGGCGGAGAGCTCGGGAGCGTAGACCTCGGGGAAGCCACCGCCGACGACGACGCCGCGGGTCCCTTCGGGGAGGCTCTCGTCGCGCAGCGGGTCGAAGGGGACGACGTCCGCGCCGGCGGCCCTCAGCAACTCCGCGTGCTCGGCGTACGAGAACGTGAACGCGGCCCCGCCCGCGACCGCGATCACCGGAGCCTGCGGGGCCGCGCTGCCGGCCCCGTCACCGGCGTGCGCCGGCAGTGCGTCCCGGGGGTCCCACGCCTCGGCGCGCAGCTCCGGCGCGCTGCGCGCCAACGCCAGCAGCCCTTCCAGATCGCATCCCAGCCGCACCTGCTCCGCCTGCGCGGCAACCGCGTCCAGCGCCTCCGCGTGCCGCTCCGCGACCGGCACAAGCCCCAGGTGCCGCGACGGCGTCGCCACCGCGGGCGCCCGCCGCAGCACCCCGAGCACCGGCACCCCGGACTCCTCCAGCGCCTCACGCAGCAGGGCCTCATGGCGGTCGGTCGCGACCTTGTTGAGGATCACGCCGCCGAGCCGCACCTGCGGGTCCCAGGACGCGAAGCCGTGCACCAGCGCGGCCACGGAACGGGACTGCGACGAGGCGTCCACGACCAGCACCACCGGTGCGCGCAGCAGTTTCGCGACCTGGGCCGTCGAAGCCAGTTCACCGGCGCCCGCCGCGCCGTCGTACAGCCCCATCACGCCCTCGATCACGGCCAGTTCGCAGCCGCGTGCACCGTGCGCGAAGAGCGGTGCGATCAGGTCCGTACCGCACATGTAGGCGTCGAGGTTGCGTCCGGGGCGACCGGTCGCGAGGGCGTGGTACCCCGGGTCGATGTAGTCGGGGCCCACCTTGTGCGGGGACACGGCCAGCCCACGCGCCGCGAAGGCGGCCATCAGGCCGGTCGCGACGGTGGTCTTCCCGCTGCCCGAGGCCGGGGCGGCGATGACGAGACGTGCTACCACTCGATGCCCCGCTGGCCCTTCTGGCCCGCGTCCATCGGATGCTTGACCTTGGACATGTCGGTGACGAGATCGGCGAAGTCCTGCAGTTCCTGCGGAGCGTTGCGACCGGTGATCACCACGTGCTGGGTGCCGGGCCGGTCGCGCAGCACCTGGATCACCTCGGCGGTGTCGAGCCAGCCCCAGTGCAGCAGGTACGCGAACTCGTCGAGGACGTAGAACGTGTAGGTCTGCGCCGCCAGATCCCGCTTGACCTGCTCCCAGCCCTCACGCGCCTTGTCCTCGTGGGACTGCTCGCCCTCCGCGGGGGCGCGCTGGATCCAGGACCAGCCCTCGCCCATCTTGTGCCAGTCGACCGTGCCGCCCTCGCCGCTCGCGCCGAGGACCTTCAGAGCGTTCTCCTCGCCCACCTTCCACTTCGCCGACTTGACGAACTGGAACACCCCGACCGGCCAGCCCTGGTTCCAGGCGCGCAGCGCCATTCCGAAGGCGGCGGTGGACTTGCCCTTGCCGATGCCCGTGTGCACCATCACCAGCGGGCGGTTACGGCGCTGGCGGGTGGTGAGTCCGTCGTCCGGAACGACGGCCGGCTGTCCCTGCGGCACTACGCTGCCCTCCTGTTGCGTACGGTGCTGTTGCCCTGCGTGGTCGCCGCCTGTACGTCTCGGACGAGTCCGGCGATGCTCTCGGCCCGCAGTTCGTCCAGGGTGACGGCGGTGCCGCCGAGTTCACGGGCGAGATTCCCGGCGAGGCCGAGCCGTACCGGCCCCGTCTCGCAGTCCACGACCACTGCCGCGGTGCCCTCGGCCGCGTGCAGCCGCGCGGCGCGCGACGACAGACCGAGGGCGTCGGCGCCCCGTGCGCCGGTCGCGCGGCCGTCGGTCACCACCACCAGAAGCGCCCGGCGCGAAGGATCGCGCAGCCGCTCCACGCGCAGTACGTCGTGCGCCTTCAGCAGTCCGGCGGCCAGCGGGGTCCGCCCGCCCGTCGGCAGCTCCTCCAGGCGCGCGGCGGCCGCGTCCACGGAGGACGTCGGCGGCAGCGCCACGTCCGCGCCGGTGCCGCGGAAGGTGACCAGACCGACCTTGTCGCGACGCTGGTACGCGTCCAGCAGCAGCGAGAGCACCGCACCCTTCACGGAACTCATGCGCCGGCGGGCCGCCATGGAGCCGGAGGCGTCCACGACGAACAGCACGAGATTGCCCTCACGGCCCTCGCGGGTGGCCTGCCGCAGATCGTCCCGGCGGACCACGAGGCCGGGACCCGACCGGCCCCGCGCCCGCTGGTGCGGGGCCGCGGCCTGTACGGTCGCCGCCAGATGCAGCTTGGTGAGCGCTCCCCGGGGCCGGCGCGCGCCGGTGGTCCTGCCGTGCTCGGTACGGGCGCGGGAGCGCCGCCCCGCGGCCCCTTCGCCGAGCCCCGGCACGCTGAGCGTCTTCGTGCGGAACGGCTCGGCGGCCCGTACGGCGGCCTGCTCGCCCGCGCCCGCGCCGGGGGGTGCCGCCGGGGCCTCGGCCGGCTCGTTCTCCCGCCGGTCGGGCGGGCCGGATTCCGGCCCCTGGCCCTGCGGCGGGATGCCGCCTCCGCCGTCGGGACCGCCTTCGGGACCGCCGTCGGGACCGTCCGGCCCTCCGTCCGGGTCCGGATCGGGATCGGGGTCCTGCTGGTCGTTCCCGCCGAACTGCTCCAGGGTCTCGTCGAGTTTGTCCTCGTCGAGCCCGGGCGCGTCGAACGGGTTGCGCCGGCGCCGGTGGGGGAGTGCGAGGAGCGCGGCGCGGCGTACGTCCTCCTCGGCAACGTCCGTACGCCCCGCCCACGCGGCCAGCGCCGTCGCCGTCCGCGCCATGACGATGTCGGCCCGCATGCCGTCCACCTCGAACGCCGCGCAGGTCGCCGCGATCTGACGCAGCGCCGCGTCGCCGAGCTCCACCCGCGGCAGCAGCGACCGCGCGGTCACGATCCGCTCGCGCAGCGCCGTCTCCTCGTCCGCCCAGCGGGCCGCGAAGGCCGCGGGGTCGTCGTCGTAGGCGAGCCTGCGCCGTACGACCTCCACCCGCTGCTCCGGTTCCCGCGAGGCGGCGACCTCGACGGTCAGCCCGAACCGGTCGAGCAACTGCGGCCGCAGCTCGCCCTCCTCGGGGTTCATCGTGCCGACGAGCAGGAAACGCGCGGCATGCCGTACGGACACACCCTCGCGCTCCACGTACGAGGCACCCATCGCGGCGGCGTCCAGCAGCAGGTCCACCAGATGGTCGTGGAGGAGGTTCACCTCGTCGACGTACAGCACCCCGCGGTGGGCGTCCGCGAGCAGACCGGGCTCGAACGCCTTCACCCCGTCCGCGAGCGCCCGCTCGATGTCGAGCGCGCCGACGAGCCGGTCCTCCGAGGCGCCGACGGGCAGTTCGACCATCCGCGCCGGCCGTGCCGTACCGGCGGCCGGCTCGTGGGGGCCGTCCGGGCACCCGGGGTCCGGCGCGCCGGGAGCACAGGAGAACCGGCAGCCCGCGACGACGTCGACGTCCGGCATCAGCGCCGCGAGGGCACGTACCGCGGTCGACTTGGCCGTGCCCTTCTCGCCGCGCACGAGCACGCCGCCGACGGCCGGGCTGACCGCGTTCAGCAGGAGCCCGAGCCGCAGATCGTCCATCCCGACGATCGCCGTGAACGGATAGTGGGGTGCGTTGCTCACTGTGCGGCTCCAGGGGTGGTTCCGGCGTCGGGGGCACCGGGGAGGGCGGGCGCCCCGGGTGCGATGAACGGCAGGCCCGAGGGCGCGCCGCCCTCGATCAGGCGCAACAGGGCGTCCGTGTCGGCGTGTTCCTCGATGAGGTCGCCGAGACGGTCGAGCTGTTCCTCGCGCAGGGCGGCGAAGGAGGTGTCGGGGGCGGGGACGAAGCGGCGGCCCGCCGCCGCGGCGACGACCCGCAGGAACGACCGGCGGAAGCCGTCGCTCTCCAGGGAGCCGTGCCAGTGGGTGCCCCAGACCGATCCGGCCCGGCAGCCGTCCAGACCGTGTCCATGGCCGTCGGAGATGAACGGTTCTCCGCCCAGGACCTCGGCGACGCCGTGATGGATCTCGTACCCCTCCACGGGCTGCCCCAGGGCCTGGCCGGACGGCCGGGTGAGGGTCTTCTCGCGCGCGAACCGCACCCGGACCGGCAGCAGTCCGAGACCGGTCACGGCACCCGCACGCGATTCGACCTCGTCGTCGATGTGTTCACCGAGCAGCTGGTAGCCGCCGCAGATGCCGAGCACCGGCCGGCCGTCCGCCGCGCGCCGCGCCAGCGCGTCCGCGAGACCGCGCGCACGCAGCCACTCCAGGGCGCGCACGGTCCCGCGCGTGCCCGGCACGATCACCAGGTCGGCGTCGGTCAGCTCCTCGGGGCGGTCGACGAAGCGCACGACGACGCCCGGTTCGGCCGCCAGCGCGTCCACGTCCGTGAAGTTGGACATGAGCGGTACGGCGCAGACGGCCACCCTCAGCACGTCCTCGCCGACCGGCGGTGCCACCACCGACTCCCGTACGGAGCCGCGAAGCGAGACCCGCAGCCCGTCCTCCTCGTCGATGCCGAGGCCGTGCGTGTACGGCAGCACTCCGAACGTCCGTCGCCCGGTGAGCCCGTGCAGCATCTCCAGACCGGGCTCCAGGAGGCTCACATCGCCGCGGAACTTGTTGACCAGATAGCCCGCGACCAGCTTCTGGTCCTCCGCGTCGAGCAGCGCCGTCGTGCCGAAGAACTGCGCGAACACTCCGCCGCGGTCGATGTCGCCGACGACCAGCACGGGCAGGCGCGCGGCCCGCGCGATACCCATGTTCACGATGTCGGTGCGGCGCAGATTGATCTCGGCGGGGCTTCCCGCGCCCTCACAGATGACGGCGTCGTAGGTGCGCCGCAACTCCTCCAGGCACTGCACGACCGGCTCGAACAGGGTTTTCTGCCTGCCTCCGTGGTAGCCGCGCGCGCTCAGTTCGCCCACCGGCCTGCCCATCAGCACGACCTGGCTGGAGCGGTCGCTGCCGGGCTTCAGCAGCACCGGGTTCATCAGGGCCGAGGGCTCCACGCGGGCCGCCTGTGCCTGCATGGCCTGGGCCCGGCCGATCTCCGCCCCCTCGCGGGTGACGAAGGAGTTGAGGGACATGTTCTGCCCCTTGAAGGGCGCGACCTTCACGCCCTGCCGCACCAGCCACCGGCAGATCCCCGCCGTGACGACGCTCTTGCCCGCGTCCGACGTGGTGCCGGCGACCAGCAGTCCGCCCCCGCTCATGTCCGCCTCCGCCTCATGGCTCCGGCGGCCAGGCGCGCGCCCGCGCACACCGTGAGCGCCAGCACTCCGACGCGCCGGGACAGCCGTACCGCCCGTTCGATGTCCGCGACCTCGACGGCCCGGCCCTCACCGTTGAGCACGGGCCGGTGCTCGATGCGGCCGCCGTACGAGAGCGTCCCGCCGAGCCGTACGCCGAGCGCCCCCGCGAACGAGGCCTCCACCGGACCGGCGTTGGGGCTCGGGTGCTTCGCCGCGTCGGCGCGCCAGGCGCGTACGGCACCGCGCGGATCGCCGCCCGCGACCGTCGCCAGCACCGCCGTCAGCCGGGAACCGGGCCGGCCCACGACATCGTCGAGGCGCGCCGAGGCCCAGCCGTAGCGCCGGTAGCGGGCCGACCGGTGGCCCACCATCGCGTCCAGTGTGTTGACGGCCCGGAAGCCGGCGAGCCCCGGCACTCCGCCGAGCGCGCCCCACACCAGCGCGCCGACGACCGCGTCCGAGGTGTTCTCGGCGACGGACTCGACGACGGCCCGGGCGATGCCCGGACCGTCCAGCGCCTGGGGATCGCGCCCGCACAGATGCGGCAGGCGCTCCCTCGCGAGCTCGATGTCCCCGGCCGTCAGCGCCCCGCCGATCGCCCTGGCCTCACGGCCCAGTGACGTACCGCCGACGACCGCCCAGGTGGTGGCGGCGGTCAGCGCGATCGTCGCGGTACGGGAGCGGCGTACGCAAGCGGCGGCCAGCGCGCCCGCGGCGACCGCGCCACCGGCGCACACCGCCGTGTGCAGAGCGCCCCACCCGCGGTGGTCGCGCCACAGGATCCGTTCGACCGCGGCGGCCGCCCGGCCGAACGCGGCGACCGGATGCCCACGGCGTGGATCACCGAGGAGCAGGTCGCCGGCGAGTCCGGCGGCGGCGCCGTACGCGAACGTGATTCCCGGGCATGACGAGCCCGGGCCCCCCGGTTCGGCAGGCATGTTCGTCCTCACTCAGGGTCCGCGCCCCGGCTCGACGTGACCGGCGGGAGAGAGTTTCTGGCTCCGGGGTGCTCCGGTGAGGGCGAGCGCACCCGTGACAGTGGCGGGACCGCGCCGGATTCTCACCGGCTTCCTCTGCTGCCGCCGTAATGGCTCCGGAAGTCCACCACGGGCCGCGAACACCCGTCAACTCGCCCTTGACCTGCGACAGGACAGTGTGCGGAGGCCCACACGGGACCGCGCGGGGCTTACGGGAGAGCGCGCACACGACAGGGGCCGGGCCCCACCCCGAGGGTGTGCCCGGCCCCTGTACCGAGGACGTGTCGTGAGCGTCGTCAGGCGACGATCAGATAGATCCCGTAGGCCACCGCCGTCGCGCAGAGCGCGAAGCAGGCGTACGCGCCCGTGCGGGCGAGTCCCGCGGAGCCTCCCTGCGCGGCCGCGGCCTCCTGCTTGGAGAGGCCCGCGACGCCCAGGGTGAACAGGCCCACGAGGGCGACGGTGACGACGAGGCTCACGCCGAAGACGGAGCCCAGAGCTGCCCAGTCGATCTTCATGCTGTTCTTTCCTTAGACCGTGGCGGCGGGCGCCGGAGCTGCGGACGTGGAGGCGGCGGCCGCCGGGGCGGCCTCGGCGGCCGGAGCCGGGATGGTGGCCATGAGGCCCTCGGCCGCGGCGGCGGCACCGGTCGGCGGCGGGGTGACGGCCGCGATGGCGGTCGTCACCACTCCCGCGGGCTCGGCCTCGGTGATCTCGTCGTGCGTGACGTTCGTGTGGTCCACCGGCTTGCGGCGCGAGAGCGACCAGATGACCCCGGAGCCCGCGATCAGCAGTACCGCCACGGCGGCGATGCCCCAGGTGCCCTGGCTCGTGAGGAACTCGGCACCGGCGCCGACCAGACCCGCGGCCGGCAGGGTCAGACCCCAGGCGACGAACATCCGGGTCGCGGTCGACCAGCGGACGACACCGCCCTTGCGGCCGAGGCCCGCGCCCATCACGGCACCCGAGCAGGACTGGGTGGTGGAGAGCGAGAAGCCGAGGTGCGAGGAGGCCAGGATGACCGTCGCGGCGCTGGTCTGGGCGGCGAAGCCCTGCTGCGGCTGGAGGTCGGTCAGGCCCTTGCCCATGGTGCGGATGATGCGCCAGCCGCCCAGGTACGTACCGAGCGCGATCGCGAGACCGGCGGAGACGATGACCCACAGCGGGGGGTTCGAGCCCGGCGCAAGGACACCGCCGGTGACCAGGGCCAGGGTGATGACGCCCATGGTCTTCTGCGCGTCGTTGGTGCCGTGGGCGAGGGAGACGAGGCCGGCGGAGGCGATCTGGCCGGCGCGGTAGCCCTTGGACGTGGCGCGGTCCTGGGCCTTGCTGCCGATCCGGTACGTCAGCCTCGTCGCGACCAGCGCGGCGAGTCCGGCGACGAGCGGCGCGGCGACGGCCGGGATCAGGACCTTGGTGACGATCGTGCCGCCGTTGACGGCCGAGAAGCCCGCCGACATCACCGCGGCGCCGATGAGGCCGCCGAACAGGGCGTGGGAGGAGCTGGACGGCAGGCCCAGCAGCCAGGTCAGGAGGTTCCACAGGATCGCGCCGACGAGCGCCGCGAAGATCACTTCCGTGCGTATGCCCTGTTCGTTGATGATCCCGCCGGAGATCGTCTTGGCGACCTCGACGGACAGGAACGCGCCGACCAGGTTCAGCACGGCGGACATGGCCACCGCTGCCTTGGGTCTCATCGCCCCGGTCGAGATGGTCGTCGCCATGGCGTTGGCGGTGTCGTGGAAGCCGTTCGTGAAATCGAACACGAGAGCTGTCACGACGACAATCGCGAGCAGCAGGGTGATGTGCTCCATTGACCGAATACCCAGGCAATCAGTTGGACGTCAGTGGCTTGGGTGAACGTAGGGTTACCGAGTGAACGGAAGATGAACTGGGGCGGGCGCTGGGGTGTCTCCAAGTGGAGTGCGACCGCTCCGCTTGCCGTCGAGGAGAGACGGCGAAAACCCGGCAGACCGGTGCGGACCCTCCTGGATCGGCCGTATACCGGGCTTCGCGCGGCCTCGGCCGCGATGCCGCCGGCTCGCCGCGGCCCTCCGCGCCCGGGCGCAGGAACCGCGGAAGAGATCCTGGTCACCCCGGCCGCCCCCGGGCCTGACACGATCGCCGTATGACACAGCAGCGGCACGAAGAGCGACGGGAATCGGTGTCCCGGGCCTGGGCGGAACTCGTGGCCACCGCCCGCAGAACCGCCACGGACGGCCTCGTCGTCGGGACCTCCGGCAATGTCTCCGTACGGGTCGCCACCGGCGACGGCGACATCGTCCTGGTCACCCCCAGCGGAGTGCCCTACGACCGGCTCTCCGACGAGGACGCCGTCGGGGTCGACCTCGACGGACGCCAGGTCCTCGGCGAGCTCACCCCCACCAGCGAGCTACCGCTGCACCTCGCCGTCCATCGCGCCACGGACGCCGCCGCCGTCGTCCACACCCACGCCGTGCACGCCACCGCCGTCTCCACCCTGGTGGCCGAACTGCCGCTGATCCACTACATGGCGGCGGCCCTCGGCGGGCCCGTCCGCGTCGCCCCGTACGCCCTCTACGGAACGGACGAGTTGGCGCGGAACATGCTCCAGGCACTGGAGGACCGCACCGGCTGCCTGCTCCAGAACCACGGAACCGTCACGTACGGAGCCTCCCTCGACCAGGCGTACGACCGGACCGCCCAGCTGGAGTGGATGTGCCGGCTCTGGCTCACCGCCAGCTCCCTGCCCGGACGTGAACCCTCCCTCCTCTCCGGCCCCCAGCTGCGCGACGTGGCCGACAAGCTCCGCGGATACGGCCAGTCCCGCCGCCCCCGCTGACATCACCCCTGCCGGCCCCCGTCCACTGGCAGCCCGGCAAGGACGTCACCACACTGGAACGGTGCGCCCGGCTACAGCGACGGCAGCGGCCGTCACCACCCTCATCGGCCTCGGTGCCGCCGCGTTCGCGGCCGGCCGTTACGCCAGCGACGCCGCGCTGAAGGCCCCCACCGGCCGGCCCCTGCCCGGCGAAGGACGGCTCACCGTCCACGCCACGGGGCCCGGCCGGATCACCCTCACCCGCAGCCTCTCCTCGCTGCGGCCCGGCACCTACGGCCTCACCGGGCCCGCCGTGCACGCCGTCGTCGGTCCCGTCCTCGACAGCGTGCCGCACGCCGCCGACACCGTCGTCCGGAGACTGGAACGGGTCGAGCACGGCAGCCTCGACTCCGGCACCAAGGTGCGGCTCACCCCGCAGGTGCACACCGGCAACCCCAGCAGCGCCCTCGGCATCGACCACGAGGACGTGGAGATCCCCGGCGAACTCGGCACCCTGCCCGGCTGGTTCGTCCCGGGGGCCCGCTCGACCTGGATCATCGCGGTGCACGGCCTCGGCGCCACCCGGGACCACACCATGAACGTGATGCCGTTCCTGAGCGACCGGCGCCTGCCCGTGCTGGCCATCTCCTACCGCGGCGACCCCGGAGCGCCCGCCTCCCCGGACGGGCTCGGCCACCTCGGCGACTCCGAATGGCGCGACCTCGACGCGGCTGTCCGCTTCGCCGTCCGCGGCGGCGCGGAACGCGTGATCCTGCACGGGTGGTCCACCGGCGCCTCGATGGCCCTGCACACCGCCGCCAGCTCCGCACTCCGCGACCGGGTCGCGGGGCTCGTCCTGGACTCCCCGGTGCTCGACTGGGAGACGACGCTGCGCGCGCTGGCAGCCGCACGCCGGATGCCGACCGCCCTGCTGCCCCTGGCCGTACGCGCCGCACAGGGCCGCACCGGACTGCACGGCGACCGGCTGCGGGCGGCCGCCGACCCGGCCGTCCTGCGCGTGCCCGCCCTGGTCTTCCACGGCCCCGACGACACCATCGCCCCCTGGGGCCCCTCCCGGGAGCTGGCCGCCCGCCGCCCCGACCTGGTCAGCCTGCAGACCGTGCCCCACGCTCCGCACGCCTCGATGTGGAACGCCGACCCGGCCCGCTACGAAGAGGCTCTCCGGCGCTTCCTCACACCCTTGATCTAGGCCGTGGTCCAGCCCTCGAAACGGCCTCTGGTCTGCGTTCCCGTCCGGCCTCGGCGCGCCCTCGATCCGGCCTCGGTCCGGGGCCCGGAGGCGTCCTCCGCGTCCTTCGGAGCCTCCCGGGCGAGGGCCTCTGAGCACGAGTTGACCGATTCCGTTTGGGCTTTCGGGCCGACAGCGGCAAGACTGCTCCCCGTGACGTCCCGTAACCTGCGCGACTCCAGGCTCCGTCTTGTCCGCCCACGTCCCCTCGTCACGGCCCGCCGTGCCGTGACGAACCGGCGCACCCGACCTGCTCCGCGCCCGCCCGAGGGCACCCCGCCCTCCGCGGAACTGGCCCGCCAGGCGCGCGAGGTCCTCGCCGACGCGGTACGAGTCGCCCGCTGGGCGGCCGCCCACCACGCGGAGGGCAGCGCGGCCGAGCGGGAACGGGCCGCCGCCGCCCTGGACCTGACTCCGGGCCAGATCCACGCGGGCTGGGACCGCGCCCGCCTCGCCGGACTCGTCGAACTCCACGGCGGGACCGCGCGCCCCGGCTGGCGGCTGAATGCCTGGGACCGCGACGACACCGCCGTGCTGCGCGGCTGGGTCGCCCTCTTCGACGCATGGTCCCTCGTGCACCCCGCACCCGCCGACGTGGCCCCTGCCGCCGTCGCCGAGGTCGTCGAGGCCGTCCCCCAGGTGCTCTCCCTGCTCCAGCTCTCCGCGGGGCCCGTACCCGTACCGGCTCTGCTCGACCTGCTCCAGCAGCGCGTCGCGGAACTCCGTGAGGAGCGCTGCGAAGTGCCGTACGGACCACAGCCCGACCCGGCGGTCGCCATCGCCGCCACGGCCGCCGTCGCCACCGGGACCGAAGGCCCCGCCGCCACGGCTGCCGGGGCCCCGCTCTCCGCCCTCCTCGACTGGGCCCTGGAAGGCCTTGCCGCCGTCGGCGCCCTGACCCTCGGGGACGGCCACGCCACCCTGACACCGCTCGGCAACTGGGCGGTGTGGGTCAAGCTCGAACAGATCTGTGTCGCCGCGCAGAGCCCCGCCGGCCATATCGAGCAGTCCGCCGAGGACATGCTCCGCGGCTGCGCGCGGCTCACCCCGGGCCCCGCCCGCGCCGAGTACCGCGCATGGCTCGCCGCCCGCACCGTCTCCAGCGCCGTCACGGAACTGCTCGCCGTGGCCCGCGGCGAGGACGCCCTGCTGCGCGGCCTCGCCTTCGAGGCGCTGCGCGTCGTGGGCGCCGCAGCCGAAGCGGACGTGCGCGCCGCCGTGGCGCAGCCTTCCCTGAGACCGTATGCCCTGCTCTGGCTGGCCGAGTACGAGGGAGCCGACCCCGAGGACACCGCCGAGGTGCTCACCCGTGAGGAGGCGACCTGGCTCTGGGTGGACACCGCGGCGGCCGTCGCCGACCACGGCGAGACCAGCCTGCTGGTGCGTCACCTCGACTCGGCCGTGCAGGGCACCGTCCCCGCCCTGCTCGACGAGGTCCGGGCGGTGGGCCACCCGCGCACCGTGCAGGTCCTGGTCGCCCTCGCGGCCGCCCACCCCGATCCGGCCCTGGCGAAGGCCGTCCGCAGGGCCGCCTTCCAGGTGCACACCGGCGGCGCCTGAGCGTCAGGAATCCGCCGCCCCCGGCCGGTACGTCCCGAAGCTCCAGACGTTGCCCTCCAGGTCACGTGCCATGTAGTCCCGGGCACCGTAGTCCTGGTCGGTGGGCGGCATCAGGATCTCCACGCCGTGCTCCACGGCCCTGTCGTGATGCGCGTCCGCATCGTCGACATGGACGAAGACGCCGACCGGGCCCGAGGACGCCATCAGCTTGTCGAACTCGCTGCCGGTGCCCTTGCTGCCCAGCATCACCATCCCGTTGCCGTACGACAGCTCGGCGTGCACCACCTTGCCGTCCTCGCCCTCGAACACCGCGCTGCCGGTGAAGCCGAAAGCCTCGGTGAGCTGCTTGATCGCGGCCTTGGCGTCCGCGTACAGCAGCGTCGGGCAGATGCTCGGTCCCTCCGCCATGCCGACCACCCCTTCTCCTCGTTCGACGACAGATCTGTGACCTGGGTCTCAGTCTGGCAGGGGGCACCGACAATGCCGGTGAACGAAGGAGAGTTCCGTCAACGGGCGATCCGTGCCGCGAATCGGCGGAAGACCATCAGCGGAACACGAATCAGCGGAAGACCATCAGCGGAAGGTGTTGCAGCGGGCCATGTCTCCGGTGCGGTAGCCCTCGTAGAACCACTGCTGGCGCTGCGCGGCCGAACCGTGCGTCCAGGACTCCGGAGTCACCCGGCCCTGGATCTTCTCCTGGATGCGGTCGTCGCCCACGGCCGCCGCCGCGTCCAGCCCGTCCCGGATGTCCTCGTCCGTCAGCCGCGTCAGCAGCGGTCGTCCGGTCCGCTCGTCCGGCGTGGTCGTCGCATGGCGTGCCCACACCCCGGCGTAGCAGTCCGCCTGCAGCTCGACCCGCACGGCGTTGCTGCCGGCACCCTGCCGCTGGTCCTGGGCCCGGGCCAGAGTGCCCATCTGGTTCTGGATGTGGTGGCCGTACTCGTGGGCGACGACATACGCCTGCGCGAACGGGCCGCCGGTCGCCCCGAACTTGGTCCGCAGGTCGTCGAAGAAGTCGAGGTCCAGATAGACCTTGCGGTCCGCCGGGCAGTAGAAGGGCCCCACCGCCGAGGTCGCCGTGCCGCAGGCCGTGCCGACCCGGCCGGTGAAGATCACGGTCGGCGCGTCCGTGTAGCGCCCGCCGCGCCTCGTGTACTCCGAGCGCCAGAAGTCCTGCACGCTGTTGACCACCGCGACCATGCGGCAGTCCTCGCGGACGTTCGCGTCGGCGCCCTTGCGGCAGCTCTGCGCGACCTGCGCGGCGGAGGAGGCGTTCGGCTCCGGGGCCGTGCCGCCCTCCGTCAGTCCGAGCTGGTCGGGGCCCACCCCGAAGAGCACGCCCAGGATCAGTGCCAGGAGACCGGCGATACCGCCGCCGATGGTGGCCTTCCCACCGGGAACGCGGCTGCGGCGCACATCCTGGACCTCCGATGTGTCCAGGTCGGCGTCGTCGTCGAACTGCATGATCCGAGTATCGACCAGCGTCGTGGCACTCGCCCCTTTTGCGGTGCTTCGCCGTGACCCTGTGCCGGGCTCCCGCACGCCCTCACCGCACGCCGCTCATGGCCCGCCCGCGCCGCCGCCCAGCGTGGTCAGTGCCACAGAAATCCGGTTGCCAGGTCCCGGTAGAATCGCCGTATGGCAATTCTCCTCATGGATTAGACGGCGTCGAAGCCTTCGCACGCCCCGTCGTCCTTCCGCCGTCCATCCGTCCTGGAGTCTTTCCGTGATCACCGCTTCCGGTATCGAGCTGCGTGCCGGTGCCCGCATCCTCATCGAGTCCGCCAACTTCCGCATCGCCAAGGGCGACCGCATCGGCCTGGTCGGCCGTAACGGAGCGGGCAAGACCACCCTCACCAAGTGCCTCGCCGGCGAGGGCGTCCCCGCCGGCGGCCAGATCGCCCGCTCCGGCGAGGTCGGCTACCTGCCGCAGGACCCGCGCACCGGCGACCTCGACGTTCTCGCCCGCGACCGCATCCTCTCCGCGCGCGGCCTCGACGTCCTGCTCCGCAAGATGCGCGAGAACGAGCAGCGCATCGCCACGGGCCAGGGCGCCACCCGCGACAAGGCGATGAAGCAGTACGAGCGCCAGGAGACCGAGTTCCTGACGAAGGGCGGGTACGCCGCCGAGTCCGAGGCCTCCACGATCGCCGCCGCGCTCAACCTGCCCGACCGGGTGCTCGGCCAGCCGCTGCACACGCTCTCCGGCGGTCAGCGCCGCCGTGTCGAGCTGGCCCGGATCCTGTTCTCGGACGCCGACACGCTGCTGCTCGACGAGCCGACCAACCACCTCGACGCCGACTCGATCGTCTGGCTCCGCGACTACCTGAAGACCTACCGCGGCGGCTTCATCGTGATCTCCCACGATGTCGACCTGGTCGAGACGGTCGTCAACAAGGTCTTCTACCTGGACGCCAACCGCGCCCAGATCGACATCTACAACATGGGCTGGAAGCTCTACCAGCAGCAGCGCGAAGCCGACGAGAAGCGTCGCAAGCGCGAGCGGCAGAACGCCGAGAAGAAGGCCGCCGCGCTGAACACGCAGGCGGACAAGATGCGTGCCAAGGCCACCAAGACGGTCGCCGCGCAGAACATGGCCAAGCGCGCCGACAAGCTGCTTGCCGGCCTGGAGGCGGTCCGCGTCTCCGACAAGGTCGCCAAGCTGCGCTTCCCGGAGCCCGCGCCCTGCGGCAAGACCCCGCTCATGGCCGAGGGCCTGTCCAAGTCCTACGGATCCCTCGAAATCTTCACCGATGTGGATCTGGCCATCGACAAGGGCTCGCGTGTGGTCATCCTGGGCCTGAACGGCGCCGGCAAGACGACCCTGCTGCGGCTGCTCGGCGGCGCCGAGAAGCCGGACACCGGCCAGGTCGTCGAGGGGCACGGCCTCAAGCTCGGTTACTACGCGCAGGAGCACGAGACCCTCGACCCGGAGCGCACGGTCCTGGAGAACATGCGCTCCGCCGCCCCCGACCTGGACCTGGTCGAGGTCCGCAAGACGCTCGGCTCGTTCCTCTTCTCCGGAGACGACGTGGACAAGCCGGCCGGGGTGCTCTCCGGCGGGGAGAAGACCCGGCTGGCGCTGGCCACGCTGGTGGTCTCGTCGGCGAACGTGCTGCTGCTCGACGAGCCGACGAACAACCTGGACCCGGCCAGCCGCGAGGAGATCCTCGGCGCCCTGCGCACCTACAAGGGCGCGGTCGTCCTGGTGACCCACGACGAGGGCGCGGTCGAGGCGCTTCAGCCGGAGCGGATCATCCTGCTGCCGGACGGGGTCGAGGACCTCTGGGGCGCGGACTACGCGGACCTCGTCGCCCTCGCCTGACGGTCCCGTCCACGAGTGATCCATCCGCACTGATCCACTCCGTATGGATCATTCGGCTCACAGGTGATCCTTCATCTGGGTGAGTGCGTCTCATACCCCGGCGTGGCGGCACGCCGAAACGGTTTGCCGCCCCCGGAATCGTCCGGTCCGGACGACTGTGGCCCTGACCTGGAATTTCGGCCCCTGAGTCGCCGAAACGTCACAGCGGGTACGACCGGAATCATTGGTTCCGGTCGTGTCGGTGTCCATGCGCCCGACAAAGCTTGTCGTACGGACCTTGTCGAATGGGTGGCCATGAAGCCCGGGAGGGGTGATCATGAGAAGTCCAGAGCGCACTTCCCATGAGGAGGCACGGGTGGCCGAGACTCTGAAGAAGGGCAGCCGGGTGACCGGCGCCGCGCGCGACAAGCTCGCGGCAGACCTGAAGAAGAAGTACGACTCCGGTGCGAGCATCCGGGCGCTGGCCGAAGAGACCGGCCGCTCCTATGGATTCGTCCACCGGATGCTCAGCGAGTCCGGAGTCACGCTGCGTGGACGCGGCGGAGCGACCCGAGGCAAGAAGGCCGCCTCGACCTGACGCCCGCGGTCCTGAGCGTCGTCTGAGGTCGGCCGGTTTCCGGTGTCGGCCACCCGGCCGATCGTCTGGTCGGCCGGGTGGTTACTGTGCAGTCACTTAATCTTGGCTGCACTGACCGCACCGGAACCGGAGGCGCCCCATGACTTCGCTCGACTCTGTGCTCGACAAGGACGGCGTACGGCTCACCGTTGATGACGCGGTGGCCACGGTGACCCTCACCAACCCGGCCAAGCGCAATGCCCAATCTCCCGCTCTCTGGCGGGCGTTGGCAGAAGCCGGGCGGTCGCTGCCGGGCAGCGTGCGAGTCGTCGTGCTGCGTGGCGAAGGCAAGTCCTTCTCCGCGGGGCTCGACCGGCAGGCGTTCACGCCCGAGGGCTTCGACGGAGAGCCGTCGTTCCTCGATCTCGCGCGCGGCTCCGACAACGAGCTCGACGCCGTCATCGCCGAGTACCAGGAGGCATTCACCTGGTGGCGCCGTAACGACATCGTGTCCGTCGCGGCGGTGCAGGGTCATGCGATCGGTGCCGGGTTCCAGCTCGCCCTCGCCTGCGACCTCCGGGTCGTCGCGCAGGACGTGCAGTTCGCCATGCGCGAGACCAGCCTGGGTCTCGTGCCCGACCTCACGGGCACGCACCCCCTCGTCTCGCTCGTCGGCTACGCCCGCGCGCTGGAGATCTGCGCCACCGGCCGCTTCGTCCACGCCGACGAGGCGGAACGGACCGGCCTCGCCAACCTCGTCGTGCCCGGCGAGGAACTCGACGCGTCCGTACGCGACTTGACAGCCGCGCTGCTCGCGGCTCCGCGCGACGCGGTGATCGAGACGAAGGCCCTGCTGCGAGGCGCCGCGTCGCGCACGTACGAGGACCAGCGCACGGCCGAGCGCGCGGCACAGGCCCGGCGCCTGCGCGACCTCGCGGGCCTGGCGGACTGAACGGTTCCGTTGCCGTGCCCGGCCGGTCCCGCACCTAGGACCCCCGCCGGGCGGCTACAACCCCGCCGGGCGGCTTTCGACGGCCGTGATCACGATCGTGACCGGGACGGGGGAGGCAAGCAGCGGCGTGATCGCCGCGCGGACCGCCCGGGCCACGTCCACGGGGCGGTGGCCCGGCGACGTCGCGCATACGACGCGGGCGGACGACTCATCCATACGGACGGGCCTCCCCAAGGTGTCCGTCAGATGGGCGACGCCGGGCACCGCGGCCGCGATCGTGCCGATCTCGCCCTGCGGTTGCACGGCTCGTGCCCCGGACGCCTCGGACGGGGCAGCCGCCCCGCCGGGTTCCGGTACGGCGTCCAGCAACCCCGTCACCCGTACATCGATCACCGTGACCGGAAGGCCCAGCCGTTCCACGGCTGCCGCGAACAGCGCGGTGCGGAGCCGTTCCGCGAGCGCGGGCAGGGGTTCGACGGCCGCCGCTTCGCATTCCGCCTCGATACGGAGCGGACCCGGCGGCACCGCGGCCGGCGGCGGCGGAACGGCCGGCGTCCCGGCCGAGCCCGGGCCGGCGGGCGCGATCCGGATCCGGCCGGGCGCCACGCCACGCACCTCCTGAGCCGTTCGGCGCAGCACCGGCTCCGCCGCGCTTTCCGCGAGCCAGGCGCCGTCCGCCGCCGTACCCAGCGGCAGCAGCCTGCCCGGCCCCGGCCGGGCCCGTACCGCCCCGGCCCCGGTCCCCGCCGCCGTCATGCGTGCCGCCTCTTCATTGCTCCAGCCTGCCGCATCGTCCGGCGCGGGAGCGGGCAAGCACACATAGTGTGGTCAGCGGAGTCCGGAGTTCACCAACGCCCGGAAAGGTACGCATGGCGATGACCGACACGGAAGTCAATGTGACCAAGGAGTCGACGGGCGCCGTACGGCGCGGCGGCGGAGACCCCGCGACCCGGGGCCGTACCACCATCGCCGACGGTGTCGTCGAGAAGATCGCCGCACTCGCGGCGCGCGACGTGGTCGGCGTCCACGCGATGGGCAGCGGTCTCTCCCGCAGCTTCGGCGCGGTCCGCGACCGGGTGCCCGGGGGCAAACCGCCCGTCACCCGTGGCGTCAAGGCCGAGGTCGGAGAGAAGCAGACCGCGCTCGACCTCGAGATCGTCGTCGACTACGGCGTCGCGATCGCGGATGTCGCCCACGCCGTCCGCGAGAACGTCGTCTCCGCGGTCGAGCGGATGACGAGTCTGGAAGTCGTCGAGGTCAACATCGCCGTCGGCGATGTGAAGCTGCCGGACGAGGAAGACGAAGAGACGGAACCGCGGATCCAGTAGCCGAGCTCAGGAGATCCAGCGCCTGGGCTCACGAGAGGAGCTCACGATGAGCATGGCGGTGGCCGGCCTCCTGGCCGGCATGGCGCTCGGCTTCGCCGGATACTTCGGCGGGTTCGGGGCGTTTCTGCTGGTGGCGGCGCTGGGGGCGGTGGGGTTCGTCGCGGGGCGCGTCCTGGACGGCGATCTGGAACCCGGCGACTTCTTCCGCAGCCGCGAGCACGGCGACCGGCGGAGGTGACCCGGCGTGGCCGCGGACCCGACCGCGCACCGGGCGACGACGGAGATCGCGGCGGCCGAGCGGGGCGCGACGACGATCGCCGACCGGGTCGTCGCGAAGATCGCCGCACGGGCGGCGCGTGAGGCTCTCACCCGTGTGCCGGAGGGCGGTTCGGCCCCGCAGGCCACGGTCACGGTGCACCATGACCACGCCCGGGTACGGGTCGCTCTCGAACTCGACTATCCCTGCGACATCGGCGGCCAGTGCCGTGCCGTGCGTCGCCATGTCGCCGAGCGGGTAGAGGCGTTGGCGGGGATGGCGGTGCCCGAAGTGCACGTACAGGTCGAGCGGCTGCACTCCGTCCATACACGTCGGGAGGCTCAGGGGAGGCTCCGATGAGCGAATCGGTGAAAGGTCCCGTCCAGGAACTCGACCAGTCGGCGTCCGCCGCCGCCTACCGTCCGTCGCCGAAGGCGGTCGCGGGCAAGGGCCGTACGCCCGGGCGGTTCTGGTCCGCACGGCGGATCCCGGCCGCACTGCTCGCGCTGGTGCTGGCGGGCGGCGCGGGGATGCTGCTGTTCGACATCGCTTCCGTACGGGCCGACCGGCCCGGGATGCAGTGGCGGCGCTCGCTCGCCGGCCAGCTGGCACGCAGACCGCTGGACGACGTCTGGGTGCTGGTGGGCGCCGGTGCGGCGGTGGCGATCGGGGTGTGGCTGATCGTCCTCGCCGTGACACCGGGACTGCGCGCGCTGCTGCCGATGCGACGCCGGGACGGCGACGCGGACGTCCGGGCCGGGCTCGACCGGGACGCGGCCGAGCTGGTGCTGCGTGACCGGGCGATGGAGGTGTCCGGGGTGCAGTCCGTGCGGGTGCGGATGGGACGCTCCCGGGCCGGCGTCCGCGCGGTGTCCCACTTCCGGGAGCTCGACGACGTACGGGCCGATCTGGACACCGTGCTCGGCGACGGCATCCGCGAGCTGGGGCTGGCGCGGCCGCCCGCGCTGTCCGTGCACGTACGCCGGCCGGCGAAGAGGGGGTGAGCGCGGTGCTCGGGGTCGTCAATCGTGTGCTGCTCGCACTGGCGGGGCTGGTGCTGGTCGCTGTCGGCGGAGCGGTGCTGTCCGCCGGGCTCGGGGCGGGGGTGCCGTCCTGGTGGCCCTGGCCCGGACCGGACGCCGTCCTGCTGAGCGAGAGCGGCCGGGAGCGCTGGCAGGACCGGGGCTGGTGGTGGCCGGCTGTGATCGCGGCGCTGGCGGTGGTCGTCCTCCTCGCCCTCTGGTGGTTCCTCGCGCAGCTGCGCCGCTCCCGGCTGGCCGAGGTCCTCGTCGACAGCGGCGACGGGGAGGGCGCGCTGCTGCGGGGCCGCGCACTGGAGGCGGTGCTCGCCGGCGAGGCGGAGGATCTGGCGGGCGTGGCCCGTGCCCAGGTCGTCCTGCACGGCAGGCGCACCGCTCCGACGGCCCGGGTCCGACTTCTCCTGGAGCCCTACGCCTCCCCGGGCGAGACGCTCGAGCGCCTCTCCGACGAGGCGCTGAGCCATGCCAGGGACTCGGCGGGCCTGGCCGCGCTTCCTGCGGAGGTCCGCCTGCGCGCGGAGAAGCACCGGGCGCAACGGGTGACCTGATCGCGCTCGGTCAACGCTCGGGATGCGGGCCCGCAGTCGCGCTGCTTCGCTGAGAGTGGTCCGCTCACAGCGACGTCCGAGGAGTGATGATGAGCGTTTCAGGTGAGGCCGCCGGCCGGGTCCGGCAGATGCGGCAGAAGGCTGAGGAACTGGATCAGGCCGCGGAACGGGTGAACGATCCCGAGGAGAGCAAGCGGCTCAAGGAGAAGGCACGCAGGCTGAAGGAACAGAGCGAGCAGGAGAGCGCGATGGGGTCCGGGGACATCTTCCCGATGGAGTGATGCCCTCGCCTGAGTGGCCCCCGCCTCGTACACGCCGGCCGGTGACCTTGTCACCGGCCGACGTCCGTGCCCCTACGCCCGGGGCGGCCGAGGAGCGTGCCCGTATGCCGGAGATCTTCAGCCCGGCTCCGCCGGCGAGGACCTGAGGGCGGGTACCGGACGGGGCGTGGTCCGAGCGGACACGGAGAGTGGCCGTCGGCACCACGCCGTCGCAGAGGCCGGCGTCAGAAACCGTGCCGCGCCCCGCCGTCCACGGGAAGCATCACACCCGTGAGGTACGACGCGGCGGGCGAGAGCAGGAACGCCGCCGTACGCCCGAACTCCTCGGGGGTGCCGTACCGCCGCAGCGGGATCCGGGACTCGTTGGCCGCGCGCGCCGCGTCCGCGTCACCCGACAGCGCGTCGAGTTCGCGGACCCGGTCCGTGTCGATACGGGCGGGAAGCAGGCCCACGACACGGATTCCGCGCGGTCCCAGCTCGTCCGAGAGGGACTTGGCGAAGCCGGCCAGACCCGGGCGCAGCCCGTTGGAGATGGTCAGGCCCGGGATCGGTTCGTGGACCGAGCCGGACAGGACGAAGCCGATGACGCCGCCCTCCCCGAGTGCCGCGGCCGCGCCGCGCGCCAGCCGGACCGCGCCGAGGAACACCGACGCGAAGGCCGCCTCCCACTGCTCGTCCGTGTTGTCCGCGACGAAGCCCGGAGCGGGACCGCCGACGCTGATCAGGACGCCGTCGAGGCGTCCGAAGTGTTCGCGGGCCGCCGATACCAGCCGCTCGGCGGTCGCCGGGTCGGCGTTGTCGGCCGCGATGCCGACGGCGTCGGGGCCGAGCGCGGCCGCCGCCTCGGCGGTCGCCTCACCGTCCCGCCCGGTGATGATCAGCTTCGCGCCGTCGGCGGCCAGCGCCCGGGCGGAGGCGTTCCCCAGGCCCCGGGTGGCTCCGGTGACGACGTAGACACGGTCCTTCAGTCCAAGATCCATGGCCTTATCCTGCCCCGTCGTGCTCGGCCAGAGCCAGGGCGGAACCCACCAGTCCGACATGACTGAACGCCTGCGGGAAGTTCCCGAGGTGCCGCCGGGCCGCCGGGTCGTACTCCTCCGCCAGCAGCCCCAGGTCGTTGCGCAGCGCGAGCAGCCGCTCGAAGAGGTCCCTGGCCTCCCGGGCCCGCCCGGTCATCAGCAGGGCGTCGACCATCCAGAACGAGCAGACGAGGAACGTTCCCTCACGGCCGGGCAGACCGTCGACCGACGGGCCCTTCGTGGTGTACCGGTCTATCAGCCCGTCGCGGCTCAGTCCGGCCCGTAACGCGTCGACCGTCCCGAGCACCCGCGGATCGTCCGGCGGCAGAAAGCCGACCCGGGGGATGAGCAGCGCCGACGCGTCCAGCTCCTCCGAACCGTACGACTGCGTGAAGGTGTTCCGCTCCGGGTCGAAACCCCTCGCGCACACCTCGCGGTGGACCTCGTCCCGCATCGCCCGCCACCGTGTCACATCGCCGGGCAGCTCCGGACTGCTCTCCAGGGTCCGTACGGCCCGGTCGGCCGCGACCCAGGCCATCACCTTGGAGTGGACGAAGTGGCGCCGCGGCCCGCGAACCTCCCACAGGCTCTCGTCCGGCTCCCGCCACTTCGACTCCAGGAAGCCCATCAGACTGAGCTGGATGTTCCAGGCGTGCGGCAGGGATTCCAGCCCCGCCTCCCTGCCGAGCCGCAGCGAGTCCATGACCTCGCCGTACACATCGAGCTGAAGCTGGGCGACCGCGCCGTTGCCGACCCGCACAGGCGTCGAGCCCTCGTAGCCCCGCAGCCACGGGAGTTCCATCTCCGGCATCCGGCGCTCACCGGCCACCCCGTACATGATCTGCAGATCCGCCGGATCGCCGGCCACCGCGCGCAGCAGCCAGTCGCGCCATGCCGCGGCCTCGTCGACGTAGCCGGTCGCGAGGAGCGCGCCGAGGGTGAGCGTGGAGTCGCGCAGCCAGCAGAAGCGGTAGTCCCAGTTCCGTACGCCGCCGGGGTCCTCCGGCAAAGACGTCGTGGGTGCGGCGACGATCCCGCCCGTCGGGGCGTACGTCAGCGCCTTGAGGGTGATCAGCGACCGAAGCACCGCGTCACGGTGAGGACCCTTGTAACGGCACTTCCCGGACCAGTCCGTCCAGTCCTCCAGGCTCGCCGCCAGCGCCTCGAAGGGGTCGAGCGGCTTCGGCCGCGGGTGGTGCGAGGGGTGCCAGGTGAGGATGAACGCCAGCTTCTGTCCCGCGGCGAGGGTGAACGAGGAGACGGTGCTGAACTGTTGTCCCCAGGTCTTCACCGGGACGGAATCGGGGTTCTCCAGCCGCAGCCACACGGAGTCGGGGCCGGCCACCGCCACCCGGTCGTCGTCGAGTCTGCGCATCCACGGCACGGTCGAGCCGTAGTCGAAGCGCAGCCGCAGCGTCGCGGCCATCTCGACCGAGCCTTCGATGCCCTCCACGATCCGGACGACGTCGGGGGCCTGGTCGCGCTGCGGCATGAAGTCGGTGACCTTGACCGCACCGGTTCTGGTCTCCCAGACGGACTCCAGGACGAGCGTCCCCGGCACATAGCCGCGGCGGGTGCAGTCGCCGGCGCCCTTGGGGGCGAGCCTCCAGTGGCCGTTGTTCTCGTCGCCGAGCAGCGCGGCCAGGCAGGCCCCCGAGTCGAAGCGCGGCAGGCACAGCCAGTCGATGGAGCCGTCCGAGCCGACCAGACCCGCGGTCTGCAGATCGCCGATCAGGGCGTAGTCCTCGATGCGTTGGGTCACGCCTTGGCGTGTTCCCGCGCCGCCGCCCGCCTAAGCGGCGCCCGCTCCCACGACCTCGGCCGCCTCCTCGGGCGCGGGCCGCGCGGCGGCAGCCGCCCGGTCCCGCTTCTCACGGCGCACGAGGATCACCCAGCCGACCGGAACCCCGGACGCGAACAGCCACCACTGCACGGCGTACGCCATATGGGCACCGATGGAATCGTGGTCGGGGTCGGCGATCAGCTCGGGCGTGTCCTTCGGCGGTTCGGGCGCGGTCTGCTGCAGATAGCCGCCGAGCACGGGCCGGCCGAGGCGCTCGGCCTGCTGCTCGCTGTTGATCAGCATGATCTGACGCGGCGGCAGACCGCGCAGGTCCTTGATACCGCTGGCGCCCGTCGTCTCGTCGGCCATCAGCCGCCCGGTGACGGTGACCTCGCCCTTCGGCGCGGGCGGTACGACGGGGAACGCCTGCTGGTCGGCCGCCGCGGGCACCCAGCCGCGGTTGACCAGGACGGTCCGGCCGTCGGTGAGGACCAGCGGGGTCAGTACGTGCACGCCGACCCGCTCGTCGTTGTCGGTGCGGCGGCGCACGACGACCTCGTGCGTGGTGTCGTACGTCCCGGTGGCGGTGACCCGGCGCCAGTAGTCGGCGCGCGGGACGGTGTGTCCGGGGGAGGTCAGCTCGGTGACGGGGACCGGCCGTGCGGAGAGGTTGTCCGCGATCAGCTGGTTCTGTGCGACGCGGTGCTGGTGCCGGTGCAGCTGCCAGAAGCCCAGCTCGACCATGACGGGAATGAGGACGAGGCCGATGAGGGTGAGGATCACCCACTGCCGGGACAACAGGAAGCGGTACACCCCACGACCGTACAACTCGGTCGTGGGGTGCTCGTAGGGAGGGTCCTCGGACCCGCGGGGAGGCTCATACCTTGTCGACGATCCCCACCTTCCCCTCCGCGCGGGCGCAGTGCGCGCCGCAGTACCAGTGGCCCTCGGCCTCGACCCCCTGGCCGATGACCTGGACCTTGCAGTGCTCGCAGATGGGGGCCATCCGGTGGATGGCGCAGGAGAAGCAGTCGAAGACGTGCACCGCGCCCTGCGCGTGCACCTCGAAGGACATGCCGTAGTCGTTTCCGCAGACCTCGCAACGTGCCATGCGCCGCATGCTCCGGAGGGCGGAGGACCGGAGCAAGATCCCTGCGGGCGGGTCGGCGAGGCTGCACCCGACCGGCGCACGCGGCCGGGCCGGGTCCGGCCCTGTCCGTGCCCGCTCGTCACTCCTCCGCCGGAGCCACGTCCCTCAGCAGCTGTGTGAAGGCGGCCTCGTCGACGATCGGCGTTCCGTACGACTTCGCGCGGACCGTCTTCGAGGTCGGCGCGTCCGGATCATTGGTGACGAGCAGACTCGTCAGCCGGGAGACGCTCGTCGCGACATGGAGGCCCGCCTCGACCGCGCGGTCCTCCAGCAGTTCCCGCTCGACGGAGGTGTCACCCGAGAAGGCGACCCTCATTCCCTTTTTGAGCGGCTCGTCCGCTTCGTAGCGTCCGGGGTTGGGGTACGGGCACGGGGGCCGCCTGCGCGAGGGGCGCCAGCCGTTCGCCCGGTACGAGGAAGGCCCAGACGCCTGGTGGACGATGCGCGGCGCGGTGGGGGCCGACGACCACTCGGTCAGTGGCCTGCACTCCAGCAGCGGCAGCCGCACCCCCTGCTCCGCCGCCGCGTGCAGACTCGGCCGGAACGCCTCGGCCAGCACACGCGCGTCGTCCAGCGCGTGGTGCGCGCGCTGCTGGACGACGCCGAAGTGCGCGGCGAGCGACTCCAGCTTGTGGTTGGGCAACGGGAGCGCCAGTTCCTTGGACAGCGCGATCGTGCACAGCCGCTGCCGCACGGGCGCGACGCGCTCCGCCCGTGCGTACTCCCTGGCGATCATGGACCAGTCGAAGATGGCGTTGTGCGCGACGAGCACCCGGCCGTCCAGCCGGTGGGCGAATTCATGGGCGATATCACCGAAAAGAGGCGCACTCTCCAACACGTCGCTCGTCAGTCCGTGGATCCACACCGGACCCGGATCCCGCTCGGGATTCACCAACGAGTACCAGTGGTCCTCGACATTGCCCTGGGCATCCAGCCGATAGACGGCAGCCGACACTATCCGGTCGTCGCGGGCGAGTCCGGTGGTCTCCACGTCGACGACCGCGTACCCCTGCGGATACGCGGCCGGCCACGCCGTTGCTGCTGTCGTACGGTCGTCGAGCATGGTCACAGAGCTTACGGGCCACCACTGACAGCCCCGCCCCTGCCCGCCCCGGCAGCGCACGGAACCGGTCAACAGCCCCCGTCTACGCGAGCAGCGACGTCACGAGTGCCTCCACGGAGAGCGTGAAGAGCCTCTCCGGATCGGCCGGGCGGGCCAGGGCGCGGGTGAGGGCCGGGTCCTCGTCGGCGGCGGCGCCGGTCCACAGTTCCTCCTCGGCGGGCGACTGTACGGGCGCGCGTTCGCGGTTGCGTTCGACCAGGACGAAGCCCACGATCTGGAACTGCACCGCCCGTACCGCGTCGGCGGCGCGCGAGCCGCGCAGCCCGGCGGCGTGCACCTCCCGGACGAGGGCACGCCGGACGGGCAGGAACATGCGTTCCGTCAGGCCGTGTTCGTGGACCATGGCGATGAGGTGCGGCCGGGCGCGCAGCTCGCGGCGCAGACCGCGGGCGAGGGAGACGATCCGGGCGGTCGGGGTGCGCCCCGTGGGCCGGATCGCGCCCATCTCCCGGACGGTCCGCTCCACGAGCGCGTCCAGCAGCGACTCGCGATTGCCGACGTGCCAGTAGATCGACGTGACGGCGGAGCCGAGTTCGGCGGCGAGCTTGCGCATGGTGAGGGCGTTGGGGCCGTGCTGCTTGACCAGCTCCGCCGCGGTGTCCAGCACCTCTTCGCGAGTCAGGGCGGCGCGTGGCATGAGGCCCCCAATTCCGTTTCGTGCATGGCTCTTTACCCTTCATCCGCGCCGGTGTAACTGTGTTACAGGACGGACCCCGTCGAACGACCCCCGACGAACGACGAAGGGTGGTACGACACATGGCACGCGTACGGTACGGCGCGCGCACCGAGGCCGAGATCGCGGCAGCCCGAGCGGCCGGAGCCAAGCTCCCCGACATCTGGTCCACGGGCGTGGTGGCGGTGTGGGAGACCGACCCGGACGCGGTCGCGGCCGTTCTGCCGCCACCGCTCAAACCCACCGAACGCCCCCTCGTGCGGGCGAACATCAGCACGGTGGACCTGCCCGGCTACCCGCTGGGCGCCGGCTCGGTCGCGGTCGCCGCCGCCCACGGCGACCGGCGGGGCTGGTATCCGCTGGTCATGCCGATGACCCATGAGCGTGCCCTCATCGGCGGCCGCGAGGTCTTCGGCGAGCCGAAGAAGCTGGGCGAGGTGACCGTCGAGCGCGACGGTCTGGTCGTGCGGGCGTCGCTCGCCCGGCACGGCATCGCGTTCGTCGAGGTGCGGGGCGCGGTGAGCGGTCCGCTTCCGCTGCCGGAGCCGGCCGAGAAGGTGGACTTCTACTTCAAGTTCCTCCCGGCGGTGGACGGCGCCGGTTCCGGCTTCGACACGGATCCCGTGCTGGTGCACTGCACGCGGCACGAGAGGGTGCGCAAGCTCGAGAAGGTCACCGGTGACGTCGTCCTGCGCGAGTCCATGTACGACCCCGTCGCCGATCTGCCCGTACGGAAACTGGTCGAGCTCACCCTCGGCGAGAAGACCACCGACCAGCAGGGCCGGGTGGCCGAGCGGGTCAGCGCCCGGGACCTCCTGCCGTACATCCACCAGCGCTACGACGACCCGCAGCAGATCCTCGACGGACCGCCGGAGGGCAGCGTCCGATGAGGCTCGCACGAGGACAGGTCGCCGTCGTCACCGGCGCGGCGAGCGGCATCGGGCTGGCGATGGCACGGCGGTTCGCGGCGGAAGGGCTGAAAGTCGTCCTCGCGGACGTCGAGGAGAGCGCCCTGCGCAAGGCCGCCGACGCGCTGGCGGCAGAAGGCGCGGACGTCCTCGCCCAGGTGGTGGACGTCTCGGAACGCGACTCCGTACAAGCGCTCGCCGACGCGGCGTACGCGGCCTACGGCGCCGTGCACGTGCTGTGCAACAACGCGGGCGTCGGCTCGGGTGCCGAGGGGAGGATGTGGGAGCACGAACCGAACGACTGGAAGTGGGCGTTCGCCGTCAACGTCGGGGGCGTCTTCCACGGCATCCAGGCCTTCGTCCCGCGGATGATCGCCGGCGGTGAGCCCGGCCATGTCGTCAACACGTCGTCCGGCGACGGCGGGATCGCACCACTGCCGACCGCGTCCGTGTACGCCGTCACCAAGGCCGCCGTCGTGACCCTGACCGAGTCGCTGTACGCGCATCTGAAGGCGGAGGGCGTCCCCGTCGGGGCGTCCGTGCTCTTCCCCGGCCCGCACATGCTCCGCACCGGCCTGTGGGAGTCGCACCGCAACCGCCCGGCCCGCTACGCCAAGGAGCGGCCGCGCAGAACCCCGTACCGCAGCCTCGACCAGTGGGAGGCGGCGATGAAGGCCGCGGGCCACGAAGTGGTCTTCACCCCGGTCGAGGAGGTCGCCGGGCACGTCGTGGACGGCATCAGGGCCGGCCGCTTCTGGATGCTCCCGGCGAGCGAGCACAGCGACCGCCAGATCCGGGCACGCGCGCGGTCGATGCTCGACCGCGCCGACCCGTCCTACCTCGAAAGCTTCGTACTGGACTGAGGGAGCCGTCATGACGGACCCGTACGCACCGGCACCGAACGACCCTTATCTGATCATATCCTCCGACTGTCATGCCGGACTGCCCACCGAGCGGTACCGGCCCTACCTCGACTCCCGCTTCCATCGCGACTTCGACGAGTTCCTCGCGGGACGCGACCGCCGCCGTGAGGAGATGACCCGCCTCGGCGTGCGCAACGAGGCGTTCGCCGACAAGTGGTTCAGCGACAACGAGGAAGGACTGCGCGGCGGCTGGGACACCGCGCAGCGTCTCAAGGAACTCGACGGCGACGGCGTGGCCGCCGAGGTCGTCTTCCCCGACGCGGACGCCGTCGACAGCCGCACCGCCGCGCCCTTCGGCGTCGGGCTCGGGCTCTCCGGCGACCAGGACCCGGACCTCGGCATGGCGGGAGCGCAGGCGCACAACCGATGGCTCGCCGAGTTCGTCTCCGGGCATCCCCAACGGCACTGCGGAGTCGCCCTGCTCCCCGTCACCGGTGACACCGACCGTGTGGTCGCGGAGATCCACCGGGCCAAGGCGTCCGGGCTCGGCGCGCTGATGATCCCCTCCATGTGGGTGGACAGGGCCCCGTACCACGACCGGCGTTACGACCCCGTCTGGGCGGCCGCCGCCGAGACCGCCATGCCCCTGGTCACCCACTCCGGCGCCGCCCCGCGCCACGAGTACGGCGACCACCTCGGGATCTACGTCTCCGAGGTCACCTGGTGGCCCGCCCGGCCGCTCTGGTTCCTGCTCTGGTCCGGGGTCTTCGAACGCCACCCGGGCCTGAGGTTCGGCGTCGCCGAATCCGGCTGCTGGTGGCTGCCGAACCTCCTCTGGTTCATGGACCGCCTCTACCTCGGTGCCCACGGGGGCAAGAAACTCTCGCCCTTCGCGGAGCTGAAGCGCCCGCCCAGCGAGTACCTGGACCGGCAGGTCTTCATCTGCGCCACCAACACCAAGCGGCGCGAACTCGCCCAGCGCTACGAGATCGGCGTCGACAACATCCTCTGGGGCAGCGACTTCCCGCACCCCGAAGGCACCTGGCCCGACACCAGGACCTGGCTGAGGAACACCTTCCACGACATTCCGGTCGCCGAGACCCGACGCATCCTGGGCCTCGCGGCCGCCGAGGTCTTCGGCTTCGACACCGCCGCGCTCGCCCCGCTCGCCCGCCGCATCGGCCCGACCCCCGCCGACCTCGGCCAGCCCGACGACCAGGCGGCCGTCGAGGCGTCCTGGGCGCGCTCGCGCGAGGTGGGCCGCCACTGGCTGACCGACCACGACTTCCCCTCCCTGGGGGTCACGCCATGACCGACCGCTACACGGTCGTCTCCGCCGACTGCCACGCCGGCGCGGACCTGCTGGACTACAAGCCGTATCTGGAGAAGCGGTACCACGACGACTTCGACGCGTGGGCGGCGACGTACGTCAATCCGTACGAGGACCTCGTCGCCGACACCGCCGACCGCAACTGGAACTCCGACCGCAGGACCGCCGAGCTGGAGGCCGACGGGATCGTCGCCGAGGTCGTCTTCCCCAACACCATCCCGCCCTTCTTCCCGTCCGCCTCCCTGATGGCCCCGGCGCCGGCACCGGAGGAGTACGAGCTGCGCTGGGCCGGACTGCGGGCCCACAACCGCTGGCTCGCCGACTTCTGCGGCCTCCTCCCGGGACGTCGGGCGGGCGTCGCGCAGATCCTGCTGGGCGACGTCGACGAGGCGGTCGCCGAGATCCGCCGCACCAAGGAGGCGGGCCTCACCGGCGGGATCCTGCTGCCGGGCGCCCCGCCCGGCTCGGGCGTGCCGGAGCTGTACTCGCAGACGTACGACCCGCTGTGGGCGGTCTGCGACGAACTCGACGTACCCGTCAACCACCACGGTGGTTCCGCGTCCCCGCCGCTCGGTGACGAACCGGCCGCGCGGGCCGTGTTCATGGTGGAGACGACGTGGTTCTCGCACCGGGCACTGTGGCACCTGATCTTCGGCGGGGCCTTCCGCCGCCACCCCGGGCTCAGACTGGTCCTCACCGAACAGGGTTCGGGCTGGATCCCGGGAGTCGTCGAGATGCTGGACTACTACCACGGAAGGCTCGTCGCGGCGGCGACCAGGGCATCCACCGCCGAGTCCAAGTTCGGCGCGGGGCTCGCCGCCGCCATGGGCAAGGGGCCGAGCGAGGTCTGGCGCGACAACTGCTTCGTCGGGGCCAGCTTCATGCGGCCGCACGAGGTACCGCTGCGCCACCGGATCGGCCTCGACAAGATCATGTGGGGCAGCGACTACCCCCACGACGAGGGCACGGCACCGTACTCCCGCGAAGGCCTGCGCATCGCCTACGCGGGCCTGCCGCGCGACGAGGTCACGGCGATGGTGGGCGGCAACGCGGCCCGGGTGTACGGCTTCGACCTCGACCTCCTCGACCCGATCGCCGCCGTCCACGGCCCGACGGTCGACGGGATCGCCGAACCGCTGAAGGAGATCCCGGCCGGTGCCACCAGTCCGGCGTTCGCACCGGGCGGGTCGGTGCGCGTCTGGTGAGGCCCCGGTGAGACCCTCCCCGGGTGACCGGACCCACGCACCACGGGGCACACCACGAGCCTCATGACGAATCCCTCGGCACCCGCCTCAACTGGCTGCGCGCCGCGGTCCTCGGCGCCAACGACGGCATCGTCTCCACCGCGGGACTCGTCGTCGGCGTCGCGGGCGCGACGAGCGACCGCGGCGCGCTTCTCACGGCCGGCCTCGCCGGACTGCTCGCCGGCTCCATGTCCATGGCGGCCGGCGAGTACGTCTCGGTCTCCACCCAGCGCGACTCGGAACGCGCGGCGCTGGCGCTGGAGAAGCGCGAACTGCGCGAACAGCCGGAGGCCGAACTCGACGAGCTGACCGACCTGCTGGCCGACCGGGGACTTTCCCGCGACGTCGCCCGCGAGGCAGCGGTCCAGCTCACCGAACGCGACGCGTTCCGCGCCCACGCCCGCGTGGAACTCGGCATCGACCCGGACCAGCTCGCCAACCCCTGGCACGCGGCGGGCGCGAGCTTCCTCGCCTTCACCGTGGGCGCCCTGCTCCCCCTGCTCGCGATCGTGCTGCCGCCGTCCTCGGCACGGCTGTGGGTGACCGTCGGCTCGGTGCTCGTCGCGCTGACCTTCACCGGCTGGTGGAGCGCCCGGCTCGGCAACGCCCCGGCGGGCCGGGCGATGGCGCGGAACGTGGCCGGGGGAGCGCTGGCGATGGGCGTGACGTACGCGGCGGGGTCGCTGCTCGGTGCGGCGGGGGTCTGACGCCGGCTGCTCGTCCGCTCCCGGTGCCCGCTCGGTGTGCGTTTGGCGGAAGTCGCCAAAACTTGCTGACAAGTCGTCTCGCAAACTTGTCGGTAACACCATCTGGCCGAGCCACCGCACCCGCCTCTACGGTGCCCGCATGCCGCCCAACCTGCCCGACGTCGTGCTGTGGTCGATACCCGCCTTCGTCCTGCTCACCGTCCTGGAGATGGTCAGCTACCGGCTCCATCCCGACGAGGACGCCGCGGGCTACGCGGCCAAGGACGCCGCCACCAGCATCGGCATGGGACTCGGCAGCCTCTTCTTCGACCTCCTGTGGAAGATCCCCGTCGTCGCGATCTACACCGCGGTGTACGAGCTCACTCCGCTCCGCGTGCCCGTCCTGTGGTGGACGGTCCTGCTGATGCTGCTCGCGCAGGACTTCTGCTACTACTGGTCCCACCGCGGCCACCACGTCATCCGGATCCTGTGGGCCTGCCACGTCGTCCACCACTCCAGCCGGAAGTTCAACCTCAGCACCGCGCTGCGCCAGCCGTGGACCGGGTTCAGCTCCTGGCCGTTCTACCTCCCGATGATCGCCTGCGGGGTGCACCCGGCCGCCCTCGCGTTCTGCTCCTCCGTGAATCTCGTCTACCAGTTCTGGATCCACACCGAGCGGATCGGCACCCTGCCGCGGCCCTTCGAGTACGTGCTCAACACGCCCTCGCACCACCGGGTCCACCACGCCTCCCAGGGCGGCTATCTCGACCGGAACTTCGGCGGGATCCTGATCGTCTGGGACCGGCTCTTCCGGTCGTTCGCGGCCGAGACCGAGCGGCCCGTGTACGGCCTCACCAAGAACATCGCGACGTACAACCCGCTGCGCGTCGCCACCCACGAGTACGTCTCCATCGCCCGGGACGTACGGGCGGCGGGCAACTGGCGTGAGCTGGCGGGGCGGTTGTTCCGCGGCCCCGGATGGCAGCCCGCCGAGGCCGCCGCGCCTGCCGCGCCCGCCGCCCCGGCAGAGCCGGCGGAGGCGGCACCTGCGCCCACGGCCGCCACGGAGCGCGTCGCGTGAGCGCGCCGGCCCGTCCCGCCGACGACACACGCCGGGCCGGCCGCCGCCCCGGCCGGGAGTCCGCCGCACGGCTGCTGCCCGTGTGCTTCGCCGCCGCCCTGCTCCTCGACCTCGCCGCGCTCCTCGCCGGGTGGGAGACCGGGCACCACATCGCCAAGCCGCTGCTGATGCCCCTGCTCGTGGCGTACGCGGCGGTCCGCGGCGCCCCCCGGCCGCTGATCGCCGCGCTCCTGCTCGGCTGGGCGGGCGACGTGCTCCTGATGGCCGGCACGGACGGGGCGTTCCTCGTCGGCATGGGAGCCTTCGCGGCCGGTCACTGCTGCTATCTCGCGCTGTTCGGACGCCGGCGGACGAGCCCGGCGCTCGGCCTCGGATACGTCGCCCTCCTCGCCGGCGCCGTCGCACTGCTGTGGGCCGATCTCCCCGCCGGACTGCGGGTGCCCCTCGTTGCCTACTCGGTGCTGCTCACCGCCATGGCGTACCGGTCGAGCGCGCTCGGCCGCGCGGCGGGCGTGGGCGGGGCGCTGTTCCTGCTCTCCGACATGCTCATCGCCACCGGGATCGCCGAGTGGCCGCAGCTCCCGGCGCCCGACTTCTGGATCATGCTCACCTACGGCGCGGCCCAGTACCTGCTCACCACGGGGGCCCTCGGAAGCGAGCGGGGAGCCCGGGGCGTACGGTGAACCACGTACCCCCGTTCGAAGAGCAAGGATCCGTCCGCCATGCGCGCCACCACCATCCACGCCCCGTTCGACATGCGTGTGGAGGAGGTGCCGGACGCGAAACTCCAGGAGCCGACCGACGTCGTCGTGCGCGTCGTCCTGGCCTGCATCTGCGGCAGCGACCTGTGGGCCTATCGCGGGGAGTCGCAGCGGCAGCCGGGACAGCGCATCGGCCACGAGTTCCTGGGCGTGATCGAGGAGGCGGGCTCCGGGGTTTCCGGCTTCGCGCCCGGTGATCTCGTCGTCGCCCCGTTCGTCTGGTCCGACGGCACCTGCGCGTACTGCGCGGAGGGCCTGCAGACGTCCTGTCCGCAGGGCGGCTTCTGGGGCTCGCCCGGCAGTGACGGCGGCCAGGGCCAGGCCGTGCGCGTCCCGTTCGCCGAGGGCACGCTCGTCAAGCTCCCCGCCGACGCGGCATCCGACGAACGGCTGCTGACCGCCCTTCTCGCGCTCTCCGACGTCCTCGGCACCGGCCACCACGCGGCCGTCGGGGCGGGCGTCACCGCGGGCAGCACGGTCGCGGTCGTCGGTGACGGCGCCGTGGGCCTGTGCGGAGTCCTCGCCGCGAAGCGGCTCGGCGCCGAGCGGATCATCGCGCTCGGCCGCCACCAGGCCCGCACCGACATCGCCCGGACCTTCGGCGCCACGGACGTCGTCGCCGTGCGCGGCGAGGAGGCGGTGGCGGCCGTACGTGAGCTGACCGGCGGCCATGGCGCACAGGCCGTGATCGAGGCGGTCGGCACCGAGCAGTCGATGCGCACCGCCGTCGGCATCACCCGTGACGGCGGCGCCATCGGCTACGTCGGCGTCCCGCACGGCAGCGGCACCGGCCTCGACCTCGGCGTCATGTTCGACCGCAACATCGCGCTGCGCGGCGGTGTCGCCCCGGTCCGCGCCTACATCGGCGAACTGCTCCCCGACGTCCTGGACGGCACGATCGACCCGTCACCGGTCTTCGACCTGACGGTCGGCCTGGAGGACGTGCCCCGCGGCTACCGCGCCATGGACGAACGCACCGCGCTGAAGGTCCTCGTCAGGCCGTGAGCCACGCCGGGCGCCGGCGCCCGCACGCACGAAGGGCCCGGACGTGATCGCTCACGCCCGGGCCCGTCATGCGTACGTGGCCACCGGCAGGTGCCCGTCGGCGCGTGCCTACCAGCGCACCGCGTCCAGTGCGTCCGTCATCCCGGCCCCGTAGAAGCCGTTCTTGCTCTTGCCGCCCTCACACACCGCGTCGACCGTGCCGTCGCCGTTGATGTCGTACGGGTTGGTGCAGGAGCGGTCGTCGGCCTGCGCGTACAGCAGGGCCTTCACACCGGCCGCCGAGAGGCGCGGGTGCTTCGACTTGATGAGCGCGACGACGCCCGCGACGTGCGGGGACGCCATCGATGTGCCCGCCTTGTAGTTCCAGGTGTGGCCGCCCCTGAACGTGGTCGAGAGGATCAGCCCGCTGGTGGCGGGGGCCTCCGGCGGCTGGAGGGCGGTGGAGTCACCGCCCGGCGCCGTGATGTCCACGATCCCGTTGCCGTAGTTCGAGTAGGACGACTTGAGGCCCTTGGCCCCGGTCGCCGACACCGTCACCACACCCGGCAGCATGGCCGGGATGTCCGGGCACTCGCGCGGGTTGACGACCCGTGAGACCGGCGTGGTGTCGTTCGGGCTCGTCGTGTCGGTGACCTGGTCGGCGGCGAGGTCGGCACGGGAGTTGCCGGCCGCGGCGACGTTCACCACGCCCTTGCGCTCCGCGTACCTGGTGGCCCGGGCGAGGGTCTCGACGAGGGCCTTCTGGTCCTCGTCGTTCTTGCAGTTGTACAGCCACGGGTCGACGTAGTAGCTGTTGTTCGTCACGTCGGCGCCGTGGTCCGCGGCCCAGACGAAGCCGCAGAGGACCGCCTCGGTGTAGAAGAACCCGTCCGGGTTCGCCACCTTGAGGCTGGACACCTTCACTCCGGGCGCCACGCCGGTGACCCCGAAACCGTTCTTCGCGGCGGCGATGGTGCCCGCCACGTGCATGCCGTGGTCGCTCTCGTCCGCGGCCGGACGCCATGCGTCGTTCTCCGTGACGGGCACGCCGCTCACGCAGTTCGCGGAAGCCCGGCGATCGAAGTTCGGCGCGATGTCCGGGTGGGTGTCGTCGACACCCGAGTCCAGGACGGCGACCGTGACCTTGCTGCTGCCCAGCGAGCGCTGGTGGGCCTTGTCGGCCTTGATGGCGGGCAGGTCCCACTGCAGGGGCTCCAGCGGGTCCTGCTCGTCCGTCGCCTTGGCCGCGGCCGCCTTCGCCTGAGCGGCGGTCAGGGGCTGTTCGGCCTCGATGGCGTTGTCCTGCTGCGGGACCAGCGGGTTGGTGCGGGTGGCGCCGGCCGACGCGACGCCCTTCACCGTGCGGATCTGCTGGGCGAAGTCAGGGTTCTGCGAGTGGACGACGATGACGCCGATCTGGTCGTAGGCAGTCACCACCGTGCCGCCGGCCCTCTCGACCGCCCGCTTCACCTTGGCGACGGTCGAGCGACCGCCGTCGGTGTTGACGACGTACGACAGCTTCGGGCCGTTGGTCGAGACGGCGACGGGCGTGTCGTCCGCGGGGGCGGCGGTCGCCGCCCCCGTGGGCAGGAATCCGAGTGAGGCCGTGAGCGCCAGACCGGCGGGCAGAGCTATTGCGCGCGTCCGTCTGGATCGCAGATGAGCCATGGGGTCTCCACATCATCCGGTGGGCCGCCCAGACACCCCGTGCGAATGGGCGGGTACATGACGAGTGAAGTTATCGCTGATCATCCGGACACATCAACGACTTCCGGGACTTCGGACAGAAAGTTCGTCGGAAAAGCCGGATGGGAAGAGGGCCGAGGGTGAACCACTCGGCGGTGCGCCCCGTGCCGTTGTGAGAACCCGTCCGCCCGTTGACTGTCGCACCCGCCTCGCAAGGAGATTCCGTGGCTACCGATGCACCGCCACCCGGCACCGGCAAGGACACCGGTCCTGCCCAGCCCACGACCGAGCAGTTCGTCGAGGTGCAGGAGGGTGCGGAATTCGGCGAACTGCGCCGCACGTACCGTTCCTTCGCCTTCCCTCTGACCGTCGCCTTCATCGCCTGGTACCTGCTGTACGTCCTGCTGTCCAACTACGCGGGCGGCTTCATGGGCACCAAGCTCTTCGGCAACATCAACGTGGCCTTCGTCTTCGGCCTCGCCCAGTTCGCCACCACCTTCCTCATCGCCTGGTTCTATGCGCGGCACGCGGCCGAGAAGCTCGACCCCAAGGCGGAAGCGATCAAGTCCCGTATGGAGGCCGACGCATGAGCAGCACCACCCTCCACGCCGTCCAGGTCGCCGCGTCGAGTGCCACCACCGAGCACCGGCCGCTGATCATCACACTTTTCGCGGCCTTCGTCGTCGCGACGCTGGGCATCACCGTCTGGGCCGGCCGGCAGACGAAGGACGCCGCCGACTTCTACGCCGGCGGCCGCCAGTTCACCGGCTTCCAGAACGGCCTCGCCATCTCCGGCGACTACATGTCCGCCGCGTCCTTCCTCGGCATCGCCGGCGCCATCGCCCTCTTCGGGTACGACGGCTTCCTGTACTCCATCGGCTTCCTCGTCGCCTGGCTGGTCGCCCTGCTGCTCGTCGCCGAACCGCTGCGCAACTCGGGCCGGTTCACCATGGGCGACGTCCTCGCGTACCGCATGCGCCAGCGACCGGTCCGCACCGCCGCGGGAACGTCCACGATCGTCGTCTCGATCTTCTACCTGCTCGCCCAGATGGCGGGCGCGGGCGTCCTCGTCTCGCTGCTGCTCGGCATCACCACCGACGCCGGGAAGATCGCGATCGTCGGCCTCGTCGGCGTACTGATGATCCTCTACGTCACCATCGGCGGCATGAAGGGCACCACCTGGGTGCAGATGGTCAAGGCCGTCCTCCTGATCGCGGGCACCCTGCTCATCACCTTCCTGGTGCTGCTGAAGTTCAACTTCAACATCTCCGACCTGCTCGGCACGGCCGCTGAGAAGAGCGGCAAGGGCGCGGCGTTCCTGGAGCCCGGCCTCAAGTACGGCGCCACCGGCACCTCCAAGCTGGACTTCATCTCCCTCGGCATCGCACTGGTGCTCGGCACCGCCGGCCTGCCGCACATCCTGATCCGCTTCTACACCGTGCCCACCGCCAAGGCCGCCCGTAAGTCGGTCATCTGGGCCATCGGCATCATCGGCGCGTTCTACCTGATGACGATCGCGCTCGGTTTCGGCGCGGCGGCGATCGTCGGACCCGAGGAGATCACCGCCTCCAACAAGGCCGGCAACACGGCGGCACCACTGCTCGCCCTGTACATCGGCGGTACGGACTCGGCGGGCGGCGCGATCCTGCTCGCCGTGATCTCGGCGGTCGCCTTCGCCACCATCCTCGCCGTCGTCGCCGGACTCACCCTGGCGTCCTCGTCGTCCTTCGCGCACGACATCTACGCCAACGTCATCCGCCGCGGGCAGGCCACCGAGAAGGAGGAGCTCCGCGCGGCCCGCTGGGCGACCGTCCTCATCGGCATCGTCTCCATCGCGCTCGGCGCCATGGCCCGCGACCTGAACGTGGCGGGCCTGGTGGCGCTCGCCTTCGCGGTCGCCGCCTCCGCCAACCTGCCGACGATCCTCTACAGCCTCTTCTGGAAGAGGTTCACCACGCAGGGCGCACTCTGGTCGATCTACGGCGGCCTGGCCTCGTCGGTGCTGCTCGTGCTGTTCTCCCCGGTCGTCTCCGGCAAGCCCACCTCGATGTTCCCCTCGGTGGACTTCGCCTGGTTCCCGCTGGAGAACCCCGGCCTCGTCTCCATCCCGCTGGGCTTCCTGCTCGGCTGGCTCGGCACCCTGCTCTCCAAGGAGGAGCCGGACAAGGGCAAGTACGCGGAGCTGGAGGTCAAGTCCCTCACAGGCGTCAGCGCCCACTGAGGAGGAAACCGTCACACCCATGAGCGCGGCCGCGGCGTAGGGTCCATCGTAGGGTCCTACGACGCGGCCGCCTCGTACCTCGTGGCAAACGGCAGCTGCCGCTGTCAGGGGTCTCGCGTAGGCTCGCTCATATACGCGTACCCGTACGTGCGGACACCAGGGAGGGGGCCTGCAGTGCTCATCGACACCTACGGCCGTGTGGCCACCGACCTGAGGGTCTCCCTCACGGACCGGTGCAATCTGAGGTGCAGCTACTGCATGCCCGAAGAGGGCCTGCAGTGGCTGACCAAGTCGTCCCTGCTCGACGACGACGAGATCGTGCGCCTGGTCCGTATCGCCGTCACCGGCCTGGGGATCACCGAGGTCCGCTTCACCGGCGGGGAGCCGCTGCTGCGGCCCGGTCTGGTCGGCATCGTCGAGCGCTGCGCAGCCCTGGAGCCCCGCCCCAGGATGTCGCTGACCAGCAACGGCATCGGGCTCAGGCGCACCGCCGAGGCCCTCCGGGCCGCCGGGCTGGACCGGGTCAACGTCTCCCTCGACACCCTCCGCCCCGACGTCTTCAAGACCCTCACCCGCCGTGACCGGCACCACGACGTGCTGGAGGGCCTGCTGGCCGCCCGCGACGCCGGTCTGACACCGGTCAAGGTCAACACGGTCCTGATGCCCGGGCTCAACGACGACGAGGCGCCCGAGCTGCTCGCCTGGGCCGTCGAGCACGACTACGAGCTGCGCTTCATCGAGCAGATGCCCCTCGACGCCCAGCACGGCTGGAAGCGCGACGGGATGATCACCGCGGGTGACATCCTGCAGTCGCTGCGTACCCGCTTCGAGCTGACCCCCGAGGACGACGGGGCACGCGGCTCGGCGCCCGCCGAGCGCTGGATCGTGGACGGCGGGCCCCACCGGGTCGGTGTCATCGCCTCCGTCACCCGGCCCTTCTGCAGCGCCTGCGACCGCACCCGGCTCACCGCCGACGGGCAGGTCCGCACGTGCCTGTTCGCCCAGGAGGAGACCGACCTGCGCGGCGCTCTGCGCTCCGGCGCGCCGGACGAGGAGATCGCCCGGATCTGGAAGCTCGCCATGTGGGGGAAGAAGGCGGGATCGGGCCTGGACGACCCGGAGTTCCTTCAGCCCCGGCGCCCCATGTCAGCCATCGGCGGCTGACCTCCGCTCCCACTCGTCGAGCGTCACGACGTCCTTCAGGAACCCCCGGACGCCCAGGAACTGGGACAGGTGCTCGCGGTGTTCGTCGCACGCGAGCCAGGTCTTGCGGCGCTCCGGCGTGTGCAGCTTCGGGTTGTTCCACGCCAGCACCCAGACGGCGGCGGCTCGACAGCCCTTGGCGGAACAGATCGGGGTCTCGGCACTCGCCGCGTCGGTACTCACCGGATCATTGTCCATAACGTGGCGACGCCGAGCAGCCACGGGGGGAGCTGCCCGGCGTCGGTCCGTCGCTCCGACGGGGGATGCGGAGCGCACAGGCAGTATGTCACGCGGAACGGCCCGCGGTGCACCGGAACTTCATGATTGATCTGAGCTTTTCTTGAGCATTGCGGGGTACGGTTCCCCGCTCTCGCCCGGCCCGCGGTCAGGCGTGCCTGATCGTCCGGTCCGCCGTGTCCTCGGCGGCGGATTCCGGTTTCCCTTCCGCCTTGTCCGCCGCCTTGTCCGCCGCCTTGTCCGCTGCGGGCGCCTCCGCCGCGGCGGAGGTCTCGAGCATCGGCCGCGTGGGGGCCGGCACGAAGGTGGACAGCGGCTTCGGCGCGCTCTCGCGGCCCGCGTTGGCGATCACCACGGAGATGTACGGCAGTGCCGCACCGAGCACCAGCGCCACGATCGCCACCTGCTGCTGGACGTTCCACAGCACGGCGGCGAGGATCACCGCGAGGGTCCGGATCGACATCGAGATCACATAGCGGCGCTGCCGGCCGCGCACGTCGTCGGCCAGTCCCTGGCGGGCTCCGGTGATCCTGAAGACCTCGGGCTCCTTGTGCTTCCGCATGCCGTTCCACCGCCCGATCGCCGCGCCGGACTCTCCCCGGCCCGGACCTGCTTCAACGGTACGCCGCGGCTGCGTCGCATTCGAGACCGGGTCCCGCCCGACCTGGGCCGACCAGATCACCGTGTACCGCGCACAGATCTCTCCGACATGCGCCGTATGGCGGATACGCCGAAACTAGCCGATAACGGCTCACGTCGATCCGAAACCGGGAGGCAGCCATGAGCTGGTTGTGGGCGATCATTGTCGGATTCGTGCTGGGCCTGCTGGCCAAGGCGATCCTGCCGGGGAAGCAGCACAGTCCGCTCTGGCTGATCACGATCTTCGGCATCATCGGCGGCATCGTCGGAAACGCCCTTGCCGGGGCGTTCGGAATCGAGGAGACGCCGGGCATCGACTGGGGCAGGCATGCCCTGCAGATCGTCGCCGCCCTGGTCATCGTCGGCCTCGGTGACATGCTCTACGCATCCCTGCGCGGCAGAAAACAAGCGGCCTGAGGGCGGACGCAGGAGCCGCCCGACGGGCCACGGACACGGCAGCGGCCGGGTGGGAACGATCTCCCACCCGGCCGCTGCCGTGGTGTTCCGCCGTGTCGGCCCGGCGTGTCAGCCGGCCGTGACCTCGACCGCGGCCAGGTTCTTCTTGCCGCGGCGCAGCACGAGCCAGCGCCCGTGCAGCAGGTCCTCGGCGGCAGGCACCGCGTCCTCGGCGGTCACCTTCGCGTTGTTCACGTAGGCCCCGCCCTCCTTGATGGTGCGGCGGGCGGCCGACTTGCTCGCCACCAGACCGACCTCCGCGAAGAGGTCGGCCACTGCGGCGGGCGCGCTCACCCGGGCGTGCGGCAGCTCGGAGAGCGCCGCGCTCAGGGTCGCCTCGTCCAGCTCCCCCAGCTCACCCTGACCGAAGAGCGCCTTCGACGCGGCGATGACCGCCGCGCACTGGTCGGCGCCGTGCACCAGCGTCGTCAGCTCCTCGGCGAGCGCACGCTGCGCGGCACGCGCCTGCGGACGCTCCTCGGTGAGCTTCTCCAGCTCCTCCAGTTCCGCACGGCTCTGGAAGCTGAGGATGCGCATGTACGTGGAGACGTCCCGGTCGTCCACGTTCAGCCAGAACTGGTAGAACGCGTACGGCGTCGTCATCTCCGGGTCCAGCCAGACGGCGCCGCCCTCGGTCTTGCCGAACTTGGTGCCGTCCGCCTTGGTCATCAGCGGCGTCGCCAGCGCGTGGGCGCTCGCGTGCGGCTCCAGACGGTGGATCAGGTCCAGACCCGCGGTCAGATTGCCCCACTGGTCGCTGCCGCCCTGCTGCAAGGTGCAGCCGTAGCGCCTGTACAGCTCCAGGAAGTCCATGCCCTGAAGCAGCTGGTAGCTGAACTCCGTGTAGCTGATGCCCTGGTCGGACTCCAGCCGGCGCGCGACCGAGTCCTTCGTCAGCATCTTGTTGACACGGAAGTGCTTGCCGATGTCCCGCAGGAACTCGATGGCGGACATGCCCGCCGTCCAGTCCAGGTTGTTGACCATGACCGCCGCGTTCTCGCCCTCGAAGGACAGGAACGGCTCGATCTGGGCGCGGACCCGCTCCACCCACGCCGCGACGGTCTCCGGGTCGTTCAGCGTGCGCTCCGCCGTCGGCTTGGGGTCGCCGATCTGACCCGTCGCCCCGCCCACCAGCGCCAGCGGGCGGTGCCCCGCCTGCTGGAGCCGGCGCATGGTGAGCGCCTGCACGAGATGCCCGACGTGCAGGCTGGGCGCGGTCGGGTCGAAGCCGCAATAGAACGTGACGGGACCGTCCGCGAGCGCCTTGCGCAAAGCGTCCTCGTCGGTGGACAGGGCGAACAGCCCGCGCCACTTCAGCTCGTCGACGATGTCCGTCACGGTTCTGGTATCTCCTCGGAAAAGGCAGAAAGGGGTGATGGTCGCCCCAGGTGGTGTCTAGCAGTCTATGGGTTCGGCCCTGGGCTCATACGCCCTGGCTGACCGAGCTCATGTTGAAGTCCGGGATGCGCAGCGCGGGCATCGCGGCCCGGGTGAACCAGTCGCTCCACTCACGCGGCAGCGTCTTCTCCGTACGCCCGGCCTCCACGGCCCGCGACAGCAGATCGACGGGCGACTCGTTGAACCGGAAGTTGTTCACCTCGCCGACGACCTCGCCGTTCTCGACGAGATAGACGCCGTCGCGGGTCAGCCCGGTCAGCAGCAGCGTCGCCGGGTCGACCTCGCGGATGTACCAGAGGCAGGTCAGCAGCAGTCCCCGCCCGGTCGAGGCGACCATCTCCTCCAGGGAACGCTCACCGCCGGCGTCCATGATCAGGTTGCCGGCGGCGGGGGAGACCGGCAGCCCGGTCAGGCCCGCGCTGTGCCGGGTGGTGATCAGCCGGTCCAGCGTGCCCTGACGGACCCACTCGGTGGCCGGCAGCGGCAGACCGTTGTCGAACACCGAGGCGTCGTCGCCGGAGGAGTGGGCGATCACGAACGGAGCGGACTCCAGGCCCGGCTCGTCCGGGTCGCTGCGCAGCGTGAGCGGCAGCCCGGACAGCGACTCGCCGATACGGGTGCCACCGCCCGGCTTGGAGAAGACCGTGCGGCCCTCGACGGCGTCCCGGCCCGAGGACGACCACAGCTGGTAGATCAGCAGGTCGGCGACGGCGGTCGGCGGCAGCAGCGTCTCGTACCGGCCCGCGGGCAGGTCGATACGGCGCTCGGCCCAGCCCAGCCGGGTCGCGAGCTCCCCGTCCAGCGCCGCCGGGTCGACGTCCTTGAAGTCGCGCGTGGAACGGCCGGCCCAGGCGGAGCGGCTGCGGTCGGGCGACTTGGCGTTCAGCTCAAGCGTGCCGTTGGGCTGGTCGTGGCGGAGCCGTACGCCCGTCGACGTACCGAGGTACGTCGAGGTCAGCTCGTGGTTGGCGAAGCCGTACAGCTCACGGCCGCCGGACCGGGCGCGGGCGAAGGCCTCGCCGAGCGCGGGTGCGAAATCGGTGAAGACGGCCGAGGAGGTCTCGGCCGGCGCGTCGGTGAAGTCCCCCGACACCGGGACGCCGGTCACCAGCGGCTGTGCGTCCTCCGCCGCCCCCGCCGCGCGGGCCGCGGCCTCGGCGGCCCGTACCAGCGGCTCCAGGTCCTCGGCCGTCACCGCGGACCGCGTCACCACCCCGGACGCGGTGCCCTGCGCCCCGTCCACGGTGGCGATCACGGTGAGGGTGCGGCCCCGGGTCACGCCGTTCGTGGTGAGCGCGTTGCCGGCCCAGCGCAGATTGGCCGACGAGTGCTCGTCGGCGATGACCACACAGCCGTCGGCGGTGGACAGGTCGAGTGCGCGCTCGACGATCTCGTGCGGCTTGCTGACGGGGCTCATCGACCGGCCTCCTGCGTGGTGTTGAGACTGTGCTGTCCCGGGGGACGACCCCCGGGCCCCCGGCAGGGGGTGGTGCGGGCGTGGTCCGGTGTCATCGGCCCGCCTCCTGCGTGGTGTTGAGGATGTTCACGCCGCGGAAGAGGGCTGACGGGCAGCCGTGCGACACCGCCGCGACCTGGCCCGGCTGGGCCTTGCCGCAGTTGAAGGCGCCGCCGAGGACGTACGTCTGCGGCCCGCCGACCTTCTCCATCGATCCCCAGAAGTCCGTCGTCGTCGCCTGGTAGGCGACGTCGCGCAGCTGCCCGGTGAGCCGGCCGTTCTCGATCCGGTAGAAGCGCTGCCCGGTGAACTGGAAGTTGTAGCGCTGCATGTCGATCGACCAGGACCGGTCCCCGACCACGTAGATGCCGCGCTCCACCCCGCCGATCAGGTCCTCCGTCGACAGTCCGCCCGGCTCCGGCCGCAGCGAGACGTTCGCCATGCGCTGCACCGGAACGTGCCCGGGGGAGTCCGCGAACGCACAGCCGTTGGAGCGGCCGAGGCCCGTCAGCTTCGCGATGCGCCGGTCGAGCTGGTAGCCGACGAGCGTGCCGTCCTTGACCAGGTCCCAGCTCTGCGCCTCGACGCCCTCGTCGTCGTACCCGATCGTCGCGAGACCGTGCTCGGCGGTCCGGTCGCCGGTCACGTTCATCACCGACGAGCCGTAGCGCAGCTTGCCGAGCTGGTCGAAGGTGGCGAAAGAGGTACCCGCGTACGCCGCCTCGTAGCCCAGCGCCCGGTCCAGCTCGGTGGCGTGGCCGATCGACTCGTGGATCGTCAGCCACAGATTGGACGGGTCCACGACCAGGTCGTACCGGCCCGCCTCGACGCTCGGCGCCCGCATCTTCTCCGCGAGCAGCCCCGGGATCTCCTCCAGCTCGGAGTCCCAGTCCCAGCCCGTGCCGGTCAGGTACTCCCAGCCGCGGCCGACCGGTGGCGCGATGGTGCGCATCGAGTCGAACTCGCCGGTCGTCTCGTCCACGGCGACCGCCGTGAGCTGCGGATGGAGCCGTACCCGCTGCTGGGTGGTGACCGTGCCCGCCGTGTCCGCGTAGAACTTGTTCTCGTGCACGGTCAGCAGCGAGGCATCGACGTGCGCCACACCGTCCGCCCGCAGCAGCCGCGCGCTCCAGTCCGCCAGCAGCCCGGACTTCTCCTCGCCGGGGACCGTGAACGGATCGATCTCGTACGAGGAGATCCACGTACGCTCCGCGTGCACCGGCTCCTGCGCCAGCTCCACGCGCTCGTCGGACCCGGCGGCCGCGATCACCTTCGCCGACAGCTTCGCCATCGCCACCGCCTGGCCCGCGACCCTGGCCGCGGCGTCCATGGTCAGATCGACGCCGGAGGCGAACCCCCACGCCCCGCCGTGCACCACCCGCACCGCGTACCCCAGGTCGGTGGTGTCGGACGAGCCGGAGGGTTTGGCGTCCCGCAGCCGCCACGCCGCGCTGCGCACCCGCTCCAGCCGGAAGTCGGCGTGCTCGGCGCCGAGCGCACGGGCCCGGGCGAGCGCCGCGTCGGCGAGCGCCCGCAGCGGCAAGGCCGTGAAGGCTTCGTCGATGGAATGAGCCACGAATGTCTCCTGTCCTGGTCGGACCCGTCGTCACAAGACCGGTCGCCCCGATCATGTCGCGCCCGGGTGCCCGCTGCCTACCGCTTTCTGTAGGGACCCGACAGCGCATCCGGTACGCCACTGTCAGGGGTCGATCCCCTGGACGATGGGCGGTACCGATAGGTTTTTGCAGGACAAGACCGCTATCGAAAGGGTGATCCGTTGAGCCGCTCGGTTCTCGTCACCGGAGGAAACCGGGGCATCGGCCTCGCCATCGCCCGCGCGTTCGCCGAAGCCGGCGACAAGGTCGCGATCACGTACCGGTCGGGCGAGCCGCCCGAGGAGCTGATCGAGCTGGGCTGCCTCCCGGTCCGCTGCGACATCACCGACACCGAACAGGTGGAGCAGGCCTACAAGGAGATCGAGGACAAGCACGGCACCGTGGAGGTGCTGGTCGCCAACGCCGGCGTCACCAAGGACCAGCTGCTGATGCGCATGTCCGAGGAGGACTTCGTCTCCGTCGTCGACACCAACCTCACCGGGGCCTTCCGGGTCGTCAAGCGCGCCAACCGCGGCATGCTCCGCGCCAAGAAGGGCCGCGTCGTCCTGATCTCCTCCGTGGTCGGGCTGCTCGGCTCGGCGGGTCAGGCCAACTACGCCGCCTCCAAGGCCGGGCTCGTCGGCTTCGCCCGCTCCCTCGCCCGCGAACTCGGCTCGCGGAACATCACGTTCAACGTGGTCGCGCCCGGCTTTGTCGAGACCGACATGACCAAGGTGCTCACCGACGAGCAGCGTGCGGGCATCGTCTCGCAGGTGCCGCTCGGCCGTTACGCGCAGCCGGAGGAGATCGCCGCCGCGGTGAAGTTCCTCGCCTCCGACAACGCCTCGTACATCACTGGAGCCGTCATCCCGGTTGACGGCGGATTGGGCATGGGTCACTGATCACATGAGTGGAATCCTCGCCGGCAAGCGCATCCTCATCACCGGTGTGCTGATGGAGTCCTCCATCGCCTTCCACGCCGCGAAGCTGGCCCAGGAGCAGGGTGCGGAGATCATCCTGACCGCCTTCCCGCGTCCCACGCTGACCGAGCGGATCGCCAGGAAGCTCCCCAAGCCCACGAAGGTCATCGAGCTCGACGTCACCAACGACGAGCACCTCGGCCGTCTCGCGGACATCGTGCGCGAGGAGCTGGGCGGGCTCGACGGCGTCGTCCACTCCATCGGCTTCGCGCCGCAGGACGCGCTCGGCGGCAACTTCCTGAACACGCCGTTCGAGTCGGTCTCGACCGCGATGCACGTCTCGGCGTTCTCGCTGAAGTCGCTGACCATGGCCTGCCTGCCGCTGTTCCCGCAGGAGGGCGCCTCGGTAGTCGGTCTGACCTTCGACGCCCAGTTCGCCTGGCCGCAGTACGACTGGATGGGCCCGGCGAAGGCGGCGCTGGAGGCCACCTCCCGCTACGTCGCCCGTGACCTGGGCAAGCAGAACGTCCGCTGCAACCTGATCTCGGCGGGCCCGCTCGGCTCGATGGCCGCGAAGTCCATCCCGGGCTTCAGCGACCTCGCGGACGTGTGGAACCACCGCTCCCCGCTGGAGTGGGACATGGCCGACCCGGAGCCCACCGGCCGCGGCATCGTGGCCCTGCTGTCCGACTGGTTCCCGAAGACCACGGGCGAGATCATCCACGTCGACGGTGGCGTGCACATGATGGGCGCGTAACCAGCCGTTACGCTGCGTCACGGACGCCGCTGTTCACCCGGACGCTTCCGATGCCCCGGTCACCCGCTGTGTGCGGGAGGCCGGGGCATCGCCCGTTCGGGTCAATGGGACGGGCGGACGGCCCCCGGCCGGGTGACCCTGGAGAAGCAATCCCTCCCTTGTGGTGCAGCAGCGGCGCTTGCCGCAGTACGGCCGAGGAGGTCCTGCTTGTGCGTACGTCGTGGCGTTCCGCGTCGGTACTGGGGGTAGTGGCGGCCCTGGTGTGTCCCGCCCCCACAGCGGCGGTCTCCCAGGCGCACCGGGAGTCCGCCGCGCGGCCTTTCGGGGCCGACTGCAGCGTCTACGTCGAAGGCTCCCGGGCCACGGCGTACTGCCACAACCCCTACATGGACACCGACCGGGTCCAGCTCCACGTCGAGTGCGAGCGCTGGTGGGACGTCGACGCCGACAGCAAGCCCGTAGAACTCGGCCCGACCGGCCGCGCGACCCTCAGCGAGCGCTGCTGGAAGGAGATACGGACCGTCTGGGTGAGCCATCTGCGACGACCGTCGTGACGCCGGCCTGTGGTCGTGGCCCGGGCGCCTGATGCCTGCCCGTGGTCGTGGGCCAGGCTTCTGACGTCGGCCCGGGCGCCTGATGCCTGCCCGTGGTCGTGGGCCAGGCCCCTGACGTCGGCCCGGCCTTCTGGCCTCGGCCCGGTGGGCCGTACGCCCGGCTCCTTGAACACGCCCGGCGCCCTGCATGCCGACGCGACGGGTCAAGCGTCCTTGCGCAGACACATGAACGGGTAGCCCGCCGCCTCCGCGGCCGCCGCGTCGCCGTCGCAGGCGCGGATCGCGTCGACCAGCCGGTCGTGGTCCATGTGGTTCTCCGGCCGCAGCTCCTGGCCCACGTCGTCCCGCAGCCAGTCGCGCAGCAGATCACCCAGGTCGGCGTAGATCGCGGTCAGCACATCGTTGTGGGAGGCGGCGACGACGGCCAGGTGGAACGTCGCGTCGGCCGCGACGAACCGTTCCGCGTCGCCCGACTCCCACGCGTCCTCGCGGCGCGCCAGGAGGCCGTCCAACTGCTTCAGGTCCCGTTCCGTGCGGCGCTCGGCGGCGAGCCGGGCCGCCGTGGACTCCAGCGTGGAGCGCAGCTCGGCGACGTGCCGCGGATCGGCGTCGGCGAACCTGCGGTGCATCACGCCGGCCAGCTCGCTCGTCGCCACGACATAGGTGCCCGAGCCCTGCCGGATGTCCAGGAGCCCGTTGTGCGCGAGCGCGCGGACCGCCTCGCGGATCGTGTTGCGGGCGACGCCCAGCTGCTCGACCAGCTCGGGCTCGGTCGGGATCCGCGAGCCCACCGGCCACTCGCCCGAGGTGATCTGGTTCCGCAGCTCGGCGATCACCTGGTCCGAGAGGGCGGAACGGCGAGGAGAGGTCAGCGCCATGCTGCTCCTTCGTGCTTCGAGATTGGACAACCAATCATCCCATGATTCTATGATGGCTCCATGCCCGACGAGACCCAGACCCTGAGCCCCGCCGCCACGGCGATCCGTACACACTCCGATTCTCCCGCCCCCGGGGTCCCGGTCTGGGTCCTCCGGCTCGTCATCGCCGGACTCGTGCTCGCCGCGCTCAACCTCCGTCCCGCGATCACCAGCCTCGGCGCCCTTCTCGAAGAGGTGCAGAACGGGCTGCACATGAGCGGCACCGTCGCCGGTGTCCTCACCTCCGTACCGCCGCTCTGCTTCGCGGTCTTCGGGCTCGCGGCGCCCCGGCTGGCCCGCCGCTTCGGGCCCGCGGCGATCGTCTGCGCCGGGATGGTGGCGATCACCGCGGGACTGCTGATACGGCCCTTCGCGGGCGGCACGACCGCCTTCCTCGCCGCCAGCGCACTCGCCCTCATGGGCATCGCCGTCAGCAACGTGCTGATGCCGGTGATCGTCAAGCGGTACTTCCCCGACCGCATCGGCGGCGTCACCGGGCTCTACTCGATGGCGCTGTCGCTCGGCACCGCGGTCGCCGCGGCCGCGACCGTGCCCATGACCCAGGCGCTGGGCGGCAGTTGGCGCACCGGCCTCGGCGTCTGGGCGGTGCTCGCGGTCGTCGCCGTGCTGCCGTGGCTGCTGCTGGTACGTGGCCGGCGCGCGGGCGGGGGTACCCGTACTGCCACTGCCACTGCCACTGCCACTGCCACTGCCACTGCCACCGCCACCGCGCCCGCCACTGCCACCGCGACCGCGGCCGGGCGGACCGCGCAGGCATCCGCCCCGCGCATCGCCCGGAGCCGTACCGCATGGGCCCTCGCCTGCTTCTTCGGCCTCCAGGCCACCGGCGCGTACATCAGCATGGGCTGGATGCCGCAGATCTTCCGCGACGCCGGGGTCCCCGCGGGCACGGCCGGCCTGCTGCTCGCCGTGACCATGGTCATGGGCGTACCGCTCGCGTTCGTGATCCCCCGGCTCGCCACCCGGCTGAAGACCCAGGGCCCGATCGTCGTGGCTCTCGGCCTGTGCGGACTGACCGGCTACACGGGACTGTTCCTCGCACCCGCCGCCGGGGCATGGGCCTGGGCGCTGCTGCTCGGCATCTCCAACTGCTCCTTCCCCCTCGCCCTCACCATGATCGGCATGCGCTCCCGCAGCGGTGCCGGTGTCGTACGGCTCTCCGCCTTCGCCCAGAGCACCGGCTATCTGATCTCCATCCCCGGGCCGCTGCTGGTGGGCGTCCTCTACCAGCACAGCGGCGGCTGGGACCTGCCGCTCGTGCTGATGGCCGGGCTGATCCTGCCGCAGATGGCGGTCGGCATCCTGGCCGGGCGGGACCGCACGGTGGAGGACGAAGCCGGGATGCGAGACTGACCCCATGCCTGTGCTCGACCCGAACCCCCCGAACGGCCAGAAGAAGCTCCTCCTCGTCTTCGGCACCATGATCGCCATCACAGTGATCATCGGCATCGTCGCCTCGATCGCCTCGCCCTGACCGGAGCCCCGGCGCCCCTGACCGGAGCCCCGGCGCCGGGCGGGGAGCAGGGTGGGGTTGTCCCCACCATCCCCTAGGGGGCCGGTGTCAGGGTGAAGTGGGTGGATCACCGGATGGGAGACCGGGCCCCTGATCCGTAGGTTTGAAGCAGCTCAGCAGGAGCCCACCTTCAGACCACCCGGAGGCGGCCATGTCGGCCCGTACGCGCACCCCGTCCAACGCCCCGGCCGCCGCGGCCGTCGGCGACGGCGTACGGCTGCGGTGGTGGGCCCTCGTCCTGCCGGTCATCGCCTTCTCCGCGCTGCTCGTGCTGATGACCGGGGCCGGGCAGGCGCACGCCGCGGGCGACCCGTCGCCGGGCGTCTTCCTCGGCTGGATCCAGCTGGCGCTGACCGGCTCCTGAGCCCTTCGGCCTGCCCGGATTCCCTCCGGGCCACCCGTCGTCACCCTGGTGCGTTCACCCTTCAACACCCTGCGCCTGCTGGCTGATTTCATGCGAAGCTGGGGAGTATGAGCACCGATACACCGCGAAGGATCGTCCTACTCCGCCACGCGAAGGCCGACTGGCCTCAGGTGTCCGACCACGAGCGGCCGCTCGCCGACCGTGGCCGCATGGACGCCCCCGTCGCCGGCCGTAAGCTCGCCGACACCGGCATCCCCTTCGACCTGGCGCTCTGCTCGACCTCGGCGAGGACCCGAGAGACCTGGAAGCTGGCGGTCCACGAGCTGCCCGAGCGCCCCAGGACCGTGTACGAGGAGCGGCTCTACGACGCCTCGCTCGGTGACCTTCTCGCCCTGCTCAACGAGACCCCGGACGACGTCGCCGACCTGCTGCTCATCGGCCACAACCCCGGAATGCACGCCCTCGCGGACGCCCTCGCGGGCAAGGCGGAGGGCGACACGATGCAGCGGATGACCCGCGGCGGCTTCCCGACCGCCGCGTTCGCCGTGGTCGGCTTCTCCGGCTCCTGGAAGACCGTCGAGCACGGCGTGGGCACGCTCCTCGACTACTGGGCACCGCACGAGTAGCCGGCGTACGCCGTCGACGGACCGGCCCCGGTGCGCCCATCGCGCACCGGGGCCGGTCCCCGTGTGTACCGCCGCTCGCCGCGGCGGCTCAGTCCTCGTGGGCGTCCGCCGCCTCGACCTCTTCGCGGGTGATCCCGAGGAGATACAGCACGGCGTCCAGGAACGGCACGTTGACCGCCGTGTCCGCCGCCCTGCGCACCACGGGCTTGGCGTTGAACGCGACCCCCAGCCCGGCCGCGTTCAGCATGTCCAGATCGTTGGCGCCGTCGCCGATCGCGACGGTCTGGTCGAGCGGTACGCCCGCCGCCGCCGCGAACCGGCGCAGCAGCCGTGCCTTGCCCGCCCGGTCCACGATCTCGCCGACGACCCGCCCGGTGAGCCTGCCGTCCACGATCTCCAGGGTGTTGGCGGAGGCGAAGTCCAGGCCGAGACGTTCCTTGAGGTCATCGGTGACCTGGGTGAACCCGCCGGATACCACGCCGACTTGGAAGCCCAGCCGCTTCAGCGTACGGATCAGGGTGCGCGCGCCCGGCGTGAGCCGCACCTCGCTGCGCACCTTCTCCACCACCGACGCGTCCAGACCGGCCAGCAGCGCCACCCGGGCGTGCAGAGACTGCTCGAAGTCCAGCTCTCCGCGCATCGCGGCAGCCGTCACCCCGGCCACCTCCGCCTCGCAGCCGGCGTGCGCCGCGAACAGCTCGATGACCTCGTCCGTGATGAGCGTCGAGTCCACGTCCATCACCACGAGGCGCTGCGCCCTGCGGTGCAGCCCGGCCGAGACGACCGCGACGTCCACACCGATCTCCGCGGCCTCGGTGGCCAGCGCCGTGCGCAGCGGCTCGGTCTCACAGCCGGACACCGCGAACTCCACGGCGGTCACCGGATACTTCGCGAGCCGGAAGATCCGGTCGATGTTGCCCCCGGTGCCGGTGATCCTGGCCGCTATGGCCGCCGTGGACTCCGCGGTCAGCGGGTGCCCGAGCACGGTGACATGGGAACGGCCGCTGCCGCGCGGCCTGTTGTCACCCGTGCCCGAGATGATCTCGGCCTGTAGCTTCAGGGACTCGGCCCAGCTGTGCACGGTCGCGCGCAGCTCGCCCTCGGTCCCGGCGGTCGGCTGGGTGACGAGCGCGCACAGCGTGATGCGCCCACGTGTGACGACCTGCTCGATGTCGACCACGTCGACGGCGTAGGCGGCGAGGGTGTCGAAGAGACCTGCGGTGATCCCGGGACGGTCCTTCCCGAAGATCTTGACCAGGAGAGTGGGGACGTCGAACGTCTCAGGGGGCTGCGATGCGCTCATGGTGCTCCCACCGTATCGGGCACTCCGTGCCAGGCGCCCGCCCGTCCCGCGTACCGGACACCGCGCCGGTCATGCCGTGAACAGCATCCGCCGACGGTACGGAACATCAGCGGCGCGCTCCCGGCGCCCCGGGAGGCGGTGGCTCATCGGGAGGCGTGTCCTGAGGCGGTCCGTCCCGGGGCCCCTCCGTACGCGGCCGCACCGTCGGCGGCAACCGCAGATAGGGGTTCGTATCCGCGTTCGGCGGGCGATACGGCACCGACGCCCGGTACGGCCCAGGGCCCGGGCGGCTTGCGGTGGACCGGGACGCGAGCGGGGACACCCGCCGGCCCGCGGCCCCGCACACGCACGCCAGGAGCGCACCCGCGGCCCCGGCTCCCGCGCCCCACGCCGCTCCCAGCGCCACCGCCGCGCCCGGTCGCCCGTGCAACTCGATCCCCGCCCCGAAGGCGTCGACCCCCAGCACCGACAGCGACGCGTCCGCGGACACCCGCGTCAGCCCCACCAGCAGCGGCAGGGCCACGGCCGTCGTCATACCCAGCGCCACCGCGCACCGCGCGGCGAAGGCCACCGTCCTGGCCCCGGCCGCGCGCGGTGTGCGGACCGCGGTCAGCACTCCCGCGCAGAGCATCGTCAGCGCACAGGCCACCGCCAGCAGCCACACCCGCCCGTCGAGCTCCGCCAGCGCTCCCACCGTGATCGGCCCGTCCGCCGAGATCCGCGACAGCTCGTCCAGCGGATCCGGCAGGAGTTCCGCCAGTCCGCCTGTCGCCCCTCCGTCCCACGGCACGAAGAGGCCCAGCGGGACCGCGAGCCACACCCCGTTCGGTGTGCCGAGCAGCGCCGCGCCGCCGATCCGGCCCGGATGCTCGTCACCGGCCGCTGCGTACGCGGCGGCCGCCGCCCCGGCCGCCACCGCGACGAGCAGCACCGTCACCAGCGCGGAGACGGCCGGCCGTACCAGCCGGTGCACCGCGTCCCAGCCGGACGGAAGCGGCGTACGACGTGATGCGAGGAGCGCGACGAGCAGTACGCCGAGCACCCAGAACAGCGCGCCCGCCAGTGAGTCGGCGGTGTCCACGGAGAAGCCGACCGACGCCTGCGCGCGCTCCAGGTCCCCGAGCCGGTCGGGAAGCAGCCCCGCGATGTCCCCGATCCCGCCGATGTCCCCGATCTCACCGCTGTCCCCGATCTCACCGAGCCCGGGAACCTCGATACCACCCTCGCCCTCGTCGGCCCCGTTCCCCGGCAGCTCGCCGATGCCCGGCGCATCCCCGTCGAACGTGATGACGTCGTGCCCGGCCCAGGCCAGCCAGCCGACCACGCCGAGGAACAGCCCCGTCAACACCGCGGCCCGCGCGGCCAGTTCCCTACCCCGCACATACGCCCCCGCGCCGCGCAGCGACCGGAGGAAGAAGTGCGCGAGCAGTACCGCCCCGACCAGGCTCACCCCGAGTGGCGTGATGTCGACCGCCGTCGTCGCCTCCGCACCCTCCAGGCCGAACACGGACACATCGCCCGACGGCGTCACCGAACCGCCCACCGCCAGCACCGTCACCGCCGCTGTCATCGGGCCCAGCGCCCCGGCCGAGTCGGCGCCCAGCAGATGCAGTCCGAGCGCGGCGGTCGCAGCCATACCCGCCATCGCCCAGCTCACGGCGGCGATTGAGCCGAGGACCACATCCGTCCACGGCACACCGTCACGCACGCCGACCGCCGGGAGCCCGTCGCTGCTCGCCGCCATCAGGACCCCCCGATCCGTACGGACTTGTCCCTTCGTGCATGATCCGTGTGCACTCATGGGCGCTTACCACTCTCCGGGGGTGTTTCTCCTCCGTCAACGGCGCATCGAAGGAAGCCTCGACGCCGTCTTCACAAGGCCCGACTTTCGGATACGGGACTGCTCCTGAAATAGTTCCTCACGATGTTCACCATCCCTAGACTCCCTGCGACGGGGGTAACTCGGGGGACAACTAGTGGGGCATGGAGTGCCGGAACTCGTACTGGAATTGAACGGAAGGACCTGGACCCTCGATCCGTCCAGGTCGTACACCATCGGACGTGATCCGCAGGGCGACCTGGTGATCGACGACGCCAGAGTGTCGTGGCGGCACGCCACGATCAGCTGGGGCGGCCAAAGTTGGGTCATCGAGGACCACGGCAGCACCAACGGCACCTATGTGCAGGGCCGGCGCATCCACCAGATGGAGATCGGTGCCGGCGCCGCGGTGCACCTCGGCAACGCCACCGACGGCCCGCGGCTGAGTGTGTCCGGCGCCGCGGGGGCGTACAGCGCGCAAGGCGCCGCCTCGCAGCAGGCCCCCGCGCAGCAGGCGCAGCAGGGCTGGGCGCAGCAGGCCCCTCAGGCGCAGCAGGCTCCTCATGCCCAGCAGGCGCAGCAGGCGCAGGCTCCGCAGCAGCAGTGGCAGCAGCCGCCCGCGGCCCACGTCCCGCACCAGCAGGGACCGCAGGACCCGTACGTCCAGAAGACTCCCGGTGGTGCCGCGGGGGCTCCGCCGGTCTACGGCGACCGCAGCCCCACCACGTTCCACCAGCTCTCCCTCGGCCGGGTGATGCGCATCGGCCGTGCGCTGGAGAACGAGCTGGTCGTCTCCGACCTCCAGGTCTCGCGCCACCACGCCGAGTTCCACGCGACGCCCGACGGCCGTTTCGAGATCCACGACCTCGGTTCCCACAACGGCACCTACGTCAACGGCCAGCCGCTCGCCAAGTCCGGCACCGCGCTCATCGGCCCGAACGACATCGTCGGCGTCGGTCACTCCACGTTCCGGCTCATCGGCGACCGGCTCGAGGAGTTCGTCGACACCGGTGAGGTCTCCTTCTCCGCCCGCCACCTCACGGTGACGGTCGACGGCGGCAAGCAGATCCTCAAGGACGTCTCCTTCGGCGTCCCGGAGAAGTCGCTCGTCGCGGTCATCGGCCCGTCCGGCTCCGGCAAGTCGACGCTGCTGAAGGCCCTCACGGGTTACCGCCCGGCCAACCAGGGCGATGTCCTCTACGACAACCGGAACCTGTACAAGCAGTTCGCCGAGCTGCGTCAGCGCATCGGTCTGGTCCCGCAGGACGACATCCTGCACAAGGAACTGACCGTCAAGAAGGCGCTCAAGTACGCCGCCAAGCTGCGCTTCCCCGCGGACACCAGCGAGCAGGAGCGCGCGCAGCGCATCGACGAGGTGCTGCGCGAGCTGAAGCTGGACATCCACAAGGACAAGAGGGTCACCTCCCTCTCCGGCGGTCAGCGCAAGCGCGTCTCCGTCGCCCTGGAGCTGCTGACCAAGCCCTCCCTGATCTTCCTGGACGAGCCGACCTCCGGCCTCGACCCGGGCATGGACCGCGATGTCATGCAGTTGCTGCGCGGCCTCGCCGACGACGGCCGCACCGTCCTCGTCGTCACGCACTCCGTGGCCGAGCTGGCGCTGTGCGACAAGCTGCTCGTGATGGCGCCCGGCGGTTCGGTGGCCTACTTCGGTCCGCCGGAGGAGGCATTGAACTTCTTCGGCTACGACACCTGGGCCGATGTCTTCTCCGCCTTCGAGAACTACCGCGACTACGACTGGGCGGGCCGCTGGAAGGGCTCGCAGCACTACCAGATGTACGCCGCGGACATCGACGCCGTCGCCCCGCAGTCGGTGCACATGCCGCCGCCGCAGGCGATCAGGCCGCCCAAGCCGCAGGGCTGGTTCTCCCAGCTCACCACGCTGATCAGGCGCTATGTCTCGGTGATCGCCTCGGACCGCGGCTTCCTGGCGCTGATGGTGATCCTGCCGGCCGTCCTCGGCGCGGTGAGCCTGCTCATCGATCCGGACAAGGGCCTGCTGCCCAACGGGGTGAACCCGCAGAGCGGCCGGGTCATCCCCAACGGCACGGCCACGACCGTGCTGCTGATCCTCGCGGTCGGCGCCTGCTTCGCCGGCGCCGCCAACTCGGTCCGTGAGCTGATCAAGGAACGGGTGATCTACGAACGGGAGCGCGCGACGGGCCTGTCCCGCTCCGCGTATCTGATGTCGAAGGTCATCGTCCTCGGCATGATCACGGTGTTCCAGGGCGCGCTGGTGGGCGTCATCGGCTTCTCCACCCGTGAGATTCCCGAGGAGGGCCTCGTCCTCGGCGGCTCCACGCTCCTGGAGCTCTCGCTCCCGATCATGGCGCTCGGATTCACCTCGATGATGTTCGGCCTGATCATCTCGGCGCTCGTGAAGACGGCCGAGAAGACCATGCCGCTGCTGGTGATGTTCGCGATCGTCCAGGTGGTCTTCACCGGCTGTCTGTTCATCCTGAACGGCACCGTCGGCGTGAACGAGTTCTCGTATCTGATGCCGTCCCGCTGGGCGGTCGCCGCCGCGGGCGCCACGCTGGACTTCAACAAGATCAGTCCGAACCAGGACGACCCCGGCAACACGGACCCGCTGTGGGACCACGAGATCGGGGCCTGGGGCCTGGACATGGCCGCCCTGCTGGCGCTGGGCGCGCTGTGCGGCTTCTTCGTGGCCCGGTTCCTGCGCCGCCACGAGCCCGAGGTCATGCGCAAGTAGCCGCGACGCGCGGCGGCATACGGCCGGCGACGACGCCGAAGGGCGGCACCCCGTGCGGGGTGCCGCCCTTCGGCGTGTGCGCAGCGTCCGTCAGTAGGCGCTGTTCACGTTGTCCATCGAGCCGTACCGGTCGGCCGCGTAGTTGCAGGCGGCGACGATGTTGGCGACCGGATCGTACTGGTCCCAGGAGGTGCCGGGGATGTGGTACGCGTCGAAGGTGGGCTTGATGACCTGCAGCAGGCCCTTCGACGGGACACCGTTGATGGCGTTGATGTCCCAGTTGTTGATCGCGCGCGGGTTGCCGGAGGACTCGCGCATGATGTTCTTGTGGATGCCGTGGTAGGTGCCCGGGATGTTGTGCTTCTTCATGATGTCGAGCGCCTCGCGGATCCAGCCGTCCAGGTTGTTCGCGTAGACGGGCTTACGGGCGGCCGCACGGCTGGCGGCCTGCTCCGCGGCGCGCTTCTTGGCGGCGGCCTGGGCCTGCGCCTTGGCCTTGGCCGCGGCGGCGACCTTGGCCTCGGCGGCAGCGGCGGCCTTCGCCTGGGCGGCGGCAGCGGCCTTGGCGTTGGCGGCGGCCTGGGCCTTGGCCTGGGCGGCGACCTTGACTTGGGCGGCCGTGAAGGCGTTCTGCTCGGCGATGCTGGTCTGGAGGGCGGTGGCCTTCGCGGTGTCGACCGAGGAGGACCACGCGACCTGGGAGGCCGGCACGGCCTGCGTCTCGCTGCCGGCGACGGCGTTGCCCGGGACGAGCGAGAACGCGACGGCGGAGGCGGCAACGGCGGCCAGACCGGCAATCGAGAACTTGTGGGTCTTGGACATACGGCGGGAGCCGGGGGTGCGGGACGCGGACATGCGAGACGTACCTCTTCGAATAGCGGGAGTCGCTTCGGCCGGGAGGCGCAACGCCTGCTCGGCGGCGACGAACGCAATTCTTAGCGGCAGCAAAATCCTGTGGCAAAGGTGTGACGTACTATCCCCGATAGTGGACCCGGAAGCCGCAAAATCGGACAAGTCACCCATGCTGTGCTGCTCACATGTCCCTTATGTGTCCACTAGGGCGCTTCGTAAGTGACCTGGGTCCTATGCGCGGGCTCACATCGAACGCGTAACAGCATCACCAAGCGTTGCTCCAGCAATGCATTGAGTGAGTGCCGTACTACGGGAGGATGAGGTGCATGTCGCCGAACTCGTGCCAGAGGTAGAGTCGCTCCAGCGCTTCGGAGTAGCTCCTGGCCAGCACCTCCGGCCCGGCGATCGCCGCCAGCATGAGCAGATGCGAGGCCGCGGGCTCGTGCAGCCCCGTCAGCAGGCCGTCCACCACCCGCACCCCGCGCGCGGGCGTGACGACGAGATCCGTCCACCCCGAGGCCGCCCGTACCCTCCCGTCCGCCCCCGACGCCGACTCCAGCGCCCGCACCGCCGTCGTCCCGACCGCGACGATCCGCCCGCCCGTCTCCCGGCCGGCGGCCCCCGACGGGACGTCCCGCGCCGCGCTGCGACGCCCGCGCGCCGCGTTCACCAGCCACGCCGTGGACGCCGGCACCTCGAACCGCTCCGGGTACGGCGGCTCGTGCGCCTCCGCCGACGCCACCCCCGTGTGCAGCGTGACGGGAGCGAACTGCACACCCCGCCGCACCAGCTCCGCGACCAGCCGCTCCGTGAAGGGACGCGCGGCACTGGGCATCTCCGCGGAGCCCGCGCCGCGCGGCGAGGGCAGCGCGAACACCGACTGGTACGCGGACAGAGGCTGGTCCCGCACGGTGTAGCGGTAGCGGATGGGCCGGCCGTACCGCCGCATCAGCGCCGGCACGTCCACGGACACCGTGGCCCACCACAGCCGGTCCGCCCCCGCCACCAGGGGCTCCTCCGGTACGAGCAGCCCGCCCCCGGGAAGCCGTATCCGCGCGCCCGCCGGACCTCCCGGCCTCGGCAGAGTGCTGCCCGTCCCGTCCGGGGTACGCAGCTCCACCGCCCACCGGCCGGCCGCGGACTCCGTCCCGGGGTGTCCCCGGTCCCCGCGCGTCGAGAAGTGCACGACCAGCCGCTCCCCTCCCAGCCGCCCGTTCACGGCCGCCGGAAGCGTCGGCGACGTGTTCACCACCAGAACGTCCCCGGCCCGCAGCACCCCCGGCAGCTCACCGAAGGCGCGGTGCGACACCTCCGTCCCGCGCGACACCATCAGCCGTACGTCGTCCCGCCCGGACCCGCGCTCCTCGGCCGGCACCCGGGCCGACAGCTCCTGGGGCACCCGGAGCGACTCCAGCACGCTCATCGCGCCGCGGCCAGGGCAGGCGCCGCGTACCGGCCGCTCACCGGGCGCTCGTCCAGCAGCCGCAGGAACCCCGGCACCACGCTCCCCGGGCCCGGCCTCGGCTCGTCGTCGTCCGGCACCGCCGCCGCGTACAGATCCGTCTGCATGTCGCCCGGGTCGACCGTCCACACCCGCAGCCCCGGCTCCTCCACGGCGAGCACCGCCGCCAGCTGATCCAGCGCCGCCTTCGAGGCGCCGTAACCGCCCCAGGTCTCGTACGCCTCGGCCGCCGCGTCCGACGAGACCGCGATCACCGCCCCCGGCGAGCCCGCCCGCAGCAGCGGAAGCGACTCCTGCACCAGCCCCAGCGCCGCCACCACATTGGTCTCCAGCGCCGACCGCAGCCCGTCCAGCGCCAGCTCCTCCAACCGCACCAGCGGCTCGGCGCCCAGCGCACTGGCATTGCTCACCAGCAACTCGAGCGAGCCGAGCTCCCGGGCCGCGGACACCAGCTCCGTACGGTGCCGGGCGTCGGTGACGTCCCCGGGCACCGCCGTCACCCGCGTCCCGTGGCGCCGCAGCGCCCGCGCCGACTCCTCCAGTACGCCCGCCGTGCGCGCGTCCAGCACCAGATCCCAGCCGCGCCGTGCGAGCGCCGCCGCCAGTGCGTGTCCGAGCCCCTTCGAAGCCCCCGTGATGATCGCGACAGGCATGACGTCCGTCCCCTCTGTTCCGTTGCCGGCCGGTGTTCCGACGCCGTCCGGATGCCCCTCAGGCTCGCTCCCGGCAGCCGCCCGCCGCCTCGTCCCCGGGCCCTTACCGGGCAGGGCACTTCGACCTAGGTCCGCGGTCCTCCCCAGGGGCCGCCCACAGCCCGATACGCACCGTCACACCCCGCCGGTACCGTGATCCCATGAGCCATCGACCGAGCTCCGGCCTCGCCGCCGTGAGCACCGCTCTCCTCGCGATGAGCAGGCATCTGGAGGTGCGCGACGTCCTCAAGACGATCGTCGCCTCGGCCCGCGAGCTGCTCGACGCGGAGTACGCGGCGCTGGGCGTCCCCGACGATCACGGAGGCTTCGCCCAGTTCGTCGTCGACGGGGTCAGCGACGAGCAGTGGCGGGCGATCGGGCCGCTCCCGCGCCAGCACGGCATCCTCGCCGCGATGCTCAGGGACGCGCACCCCGAGCGGCTCGCGGACGTGCGGAAGGACCCCCGCTTCGAGGGCTGGCCCTCCGCCCACCCCGACATGTCCGACTTCCTGGGCCTGCCCGTCAAGGACGGCGACGAGACGATCGGCGCGCTGTTCCTCGCCAACAAGCGGTGCTCCAGGCCCCCCTCCTCCCGGGGGGCGGAGTGCGGCTTCACCGAGGAGGACGAGGAACTGCTCTCGATCCTCGCCCAGCACGCCGCGATCGCCCTCACCAACGCCCGGCTCTACGAGCGCAGCCGCGAGCTCACCATCGCCGAGGAGCGTTCCCGTCTCGCCCATGAGCTCCACGACGCCGTCAGCCAGAAGCTGTTCTCGCTCAGGCTGACCGCCCAGGCCGCGGCCCGCCTCGTGGACCGCGACCCGGTCCGCGCCAAGGGCGAACTGCAGCAGGTCGCCCTTCTCGCCGCCGAGGCCGCGGACGAGCTGCGGGCGGCCGTCGTCGAGCTGCGCCCCGCCGCCCTGGACGAGGACGGCCTGGTCAACACGCTGCGTACGCACGTCCAGGTGCTCGACCGCGCCCACACCGCGCGCGTCACCTTCGACAGCCGCGGGGTCCGGGCGCTGCCGGCCTCCCAGGAGGAGGCGCTGCTGCGGGTCGCCCAGGAGGCCCTGCACAACGCCCTGCGGCACTCGGACGCGGAGCTCGTGGCCGTCAGCCTGGCTCGCCGCGGGCAGGGCGCGGTCCTCAGCGTCACCGACGACGGCAAGGGCTTCGAGCCCGGCACGGTCCGCAGGGCCGGCCGCCACCTCGGTCTCGTCTCCATGGGGGACCGGGCGGGCGGCGTGGGCGGCACACTCACGGTGGAATCGGCGCCCGGCAAGGGCACCACGGTCGAGATGGAGGTCCCCGGTGGCTGACAGGACTATCCGGGTGCTGCTGGTGGACGACCATCAGGTGGTGCGCCGTGGTCTGCGTACGTTCCTGGAGGTGCAGGACGACATCGAGGTCGTGGGGGAGGCCGGAGACGGCGACGAGGGTGTCGCCCGCGCCGAGGAGCTGCGGCCCGACGTCGTCCTGATGGACGTGAAGATGCCCGGCACCGACGGCATCGAGGCCCTGCGCAAGCTCCGCGCCCTCGACAACACCGCCAAGGTGCTGATCGTCACCAGCTTCACCGAACAGCGCACGGTGGTCCCCGCCCTTCGCGCCGGAGCCTCGGGCTACGTCTACAAGGACGTGGACCCGGACGCGCTGGCCGGTGCGATCCGCTCCGTGCACGCGGGCCATGTGCTGCTCCAGCCCGAGGTGGCGGGCGCGTTGCTCGCCCAGGACGATCCCCACACCGGGCAGGGGAGGGGCACGTCACTCACCGAGCGCGAGCGGGAGGTGCTCGGGCTGATCGCCGACGGCCGCTCCAACCGGGAGATCGCCCGGGCGCTGGTCCTTTCGGAGAAGACGGTGAAGACCCATGTGTCGAACATTCTGATGAAGCTCGATCTCGCGGACCGCACGCAAGCGGCGCTCTGGGCCGTACGCCATGGACTCACCAGCTGATCGGAACGTTTCAGCAGGTCATCGGGGCCGGCGCGGCGGACCGCTCGGCTCCGGTGTGAGATTCATACCGTCGGGTGTATGTCGCCCACACGGCGTATCCCTCTCGTCCTCCGGCCGTTGTCCATGGCGAGCCGCGGCGGTCCGCCGCGGCGATGCCTAGGAGGATCCAGAAGTGAAGAACCTGAAGAAGGCCGTTGCCGTCTCGATGGTCGCCGGTGGGCTCGTGGCCGCCGGTGCCGGTATGGCGTCCGCCACCAGCGCGCACGCCGGCGGCTACACCGAGAACTCCCCGGGCGTCGGCTCCGGCAACCTGATTCAGGTGCCGGTCCACGTGCCGGTCAACGCCGTGGGCAACACCGTCAACGTCATCGGCGCCCTGAACCCCGCCTTCGGCAACGAGGGCGTCAACGGCTGAACGAGCCGGTCCTCGTTCGCGGGCGAACCGAGCCCGTCCGGCACGCGAGCACGGCCACACCGGCCGCCGTCACGGCGGCCGGTCGGCATGTGCGGCCGCCGCGCGGCGCCTCCCGCGCCGCCGATCGGACGGGCCTCGGGGTTGTCCGCGACCGCGGGTCCAGGAGCCCGCGGTCGCCCGCCGCGAGTGCACCGGGAGCCAGCCGCGAGTCCGGCGCGAGTCCACCTCCGTGGAGCCGGACGCCCGCGTCAGCGCCTCCCGTCGCGCTCCTGCTCCTCCACGTACGCGTTGTACGCGGCCACCAGGGCGCGCCGCGCGACGCGCTCCACGGGCCGGAGCGCCGCGCCCCGCGCCGCCATCTCGGAGGCGCTCATCGCCCCGCCGTGCCCGTTCTCGTACGCCAGCGAGATCAGCAGCCCGATCCGCTGGGCCAGCTCCAGCACCCGTGCCGCACGCGGCGGGTACCCGGGCGCCAGCACCTCATGGCCGGCACTCGCCTCCGCCCGCGCCCGGAAAGCGTCGACCGCGGCCTGGGCCACCGGGCCGGAGGCCGCCACATCGAGCCGCGACAGCACCTCGGTCGCCTCTCGCAGCCCCTCCGCCAGCTCCCGCTCCGCCTCCGAGAGCGAGGGCACATCGGCCGGCGGGGCCTCCCGGACGGGCAGACAGTGCCAGACGACCTCGACATGCACATCACCGGCGGGACCCGCCTCGTGCACCTCGGGCACCAGCCCGTACGCGGCGCCGTGGCAGACCGCCGCCTCCTCCGCGTCCAGCGCCCGCGCGTTGAAGTCCGGCGGACCGCTGAGCCCGAGCGGGTGCCCCGGGGCGGGCAGCGCGACCCGGAAGCCACGCGCTCCGAGCCCGCGCAGCCGCCCCAGCGCCAGCGTGAGCCCGACCGGCCCCGTCTCACCCGGCAGACCCTCCACACGGTGCACCGCGTCGTCCCCGACAATCGCGATCACTGCGTCATCTGGTGATACAAATCCGGCCAAAAGGGCATTTCCCCATGCCGCCAGCCGTCCTGAACGTGGTTCCGAGAGCATGGACCCAGCCTAGGTACCGGACCGGGGACAGGAGTACGTGACGGGTGGCGTAGGTTTACTGGGGAGCCGCGCCCACAGGCGCACAGGGCCCGAGAACCTCAAGACGATTGCATGGGGAGACAACGCGCTCATGAGCGATGTACTGGAGCTGGTGGACGTATCCGTGGTCCGCGACGGACGCGCTCTGGTGGACGACGTCTCCTGGTCGGTCAAGGAAGGCGAGCGCTGGGTGATCCTCGGCCCCAACGGCGCCGGCAAGACCACCCTCCTCAACATCGCGTCCAGCTACCTCTTCCCCACCACCGGCACCGCCACCGTCCTCGGCGACCGGCTCGGCAAGGTCGACGTCTTCGAGCTCCGCCCCCGTATCGGCGTGGCCGGCATCGCCATGGCCGAGAAGCTGCCCAAGCGCCAGACCGTGCTGCAGACCGTCCTCACCGCCGCCTACGGAATGACCGCCACCTGGCACGAGGACTACGACGCCGTCGACGAGGAGCGCGCCCGCGCCTTCCTCGACCGCCTCGGCATGTCCGAGTACCTGGACCGCAAGTTCGGCACCCTCTCCGAGGGCGAGCGCAAGCGCACCCTCATCGCCCGCGCGATGATGACCGACCCCGAGCTGCTGCTCCTCGACGAGCCCGCCGCCGGGCTCGACCTCGGCGGCCGCGAGGACCTGGTCCGCCGTCTCGGCCGCCTCGCCCGCGACCAGTTCGCCCCCTCCATGATCATGGTGACCCACCATGTCGAGGAGATCGCGCCGGGCTTCACCCACGTCCTCATGATCCGGCAGGGCAAGGTGCTCGCCGCGGGCCCCATGGAGACCGAGCTCACCTCCCGCAACCTCTCCCTCTGCTTCGGCCTGCCGCTCGTCGTCGAGCGCAACGGCGAGCGCTGGACGGCCCAGGGCCTCCCGCTCTCCTGACGCCCCGCCATCACACCGCCCACCCGCCCCACGCCGCCGCATTCCTGATCGCGCCCTGTCGGGGCGGCGTTCGCGGTCCTACGATGCCCATGTGGACATCGACGCATGGGTGTGGTGGCTCATCGCAGCGGTGGGACTGGGCATCCCGCTCGTGCTCACCGCCATGCCCGAATTCGGGATGCTCTCCGCCGGAGCCGTCGCGGGAGCCGTCACCGCGGGGCTCGGCTTCGGCGTGGTGAGCCAAGTGGTCGTCTTCGCCGCGGTGTCGGTCGCGCTCATCGCGGTCGTCCGGCCCATCGCCGCCCGCCACAGCTCGCAGCGCCCCCAACTGGCCACTGGAATCGACGCGCTGAAAGGCCGTCAGGCCGTCGTGCTGGAACGGGTGGACAGCGACGGGGGCCGCATCAAGCTCGCCGGAGAGATCTGGTCGGCCCGTGCGCTCGACGCCTCACGGGCCTTCGAACCCGGGGAGCAGGTCGACGTGGTCGAGATCGACGGGGCGACCGCCGTGGTGATGTGACAGCTCATGCGACATCTCATGTGACAGTTCGTCATGACCATGTGGCCGAACCTCACCCACGAACGCCCGCGGTCTGGGAAACTCGATCATCAGACTCGTCCGGTACATCATCCGGTAGTTCATCCGGCAGCGAAGGGCACGGGAAGCACGATGCCATCGATCATCATCGTTCTGGTCATTCTGGTGGTGCTGGTCTTCATCGCCCTGATCAAGACGATCCAGGTCATCCCCCAGGCCAGTGCCGCCATCGTCGAGCGTTTCGGCCGGTACACCCGCACCCTCAACGCGGGCCTGAACATCGTGGTCCCGTTCATCGACTCGATCCGCAACCGGATCGACCTCCGTGAGCAGGTCGTCCCCTTCCCGCCCCAGCCGGTGATCACCCAGGACAACCTCGTCGTCAACATCGACACCGTCATCTACTACCAGGTGACCGACGCCCGCGCCGCGACCTACGAAGTCGCCAGCTACATCCAGGCGATCGAGCAGCTCACCGTCACCACCCTGCGCAACATCATCGGCGGCATGGACCTGGAGCGGACCCTCACCTCCCGCGAGGAGATCAACGCGGCCCTGCGCGGCGTCCTCGACGAGGCCACCGGCAAGTGGGGCATCCGCGTCAACCGGGTCGAGCTCAAGGCCATCGAACCCCCGACCTCCATCCAGGACTCGATGGAGAAGCAGATGCGCGCCGACCGTGACAAGCGCGCCGCCATCCTCACCGCCGAGGGCATCCGCCAGTCCCAGATCCTCACCGCGGAAGGCGAGAAGCAGTCCGCGATCCTCCGCGCCGAAGGTGAGGCCAAGGCCGCCGCCCTGCGCGCCGAGGGCGAGGCGCAGGCCGTCCGTACGGTCTTCGAGGCGATCCACGCCGGCGACCCCGACCAGAAGCTCCTCTCGTACCAGTACCTCCAGATGCTCCCGAAGATCGCCGAGGGCGACGCCAACAAGCTCTGGATCGTGCCCAGCGAGATCGGCGACGCCCTCAAGGGCCTCTCCGGAGCCATCGGCAGCTTCGGCGGCCCCCTCTCCGGCAACAACGGAGGCGGCAACGGCAACGCGAACCAGCAGAGCGGGAACGGGGGCAACATCCCCCGCCAGAGCGGCGGCACGGAGCGACGCGAGCAGCCCCCGATCGACTGACACCGTCGCGCGATCATGCGTGATCAGGTGCGGCCCCCCGACCTTCATGGCGGGGAGGCGACACACTGATCATGTGAGGAGAGGGCCTTGTCCGTCTGGGAAGCGATCGCGATCTTCGCCGCCGGTACGGCAGCGGGCACGATCAACACCATCGTCGGCTCGGGAACCCTCATCACCTTCCCCGTCCTGCTCGCCACCGGCCTCCCACCGGTCACCGCCACCGTCTCCAACGGCCTCGGCCTGATACCGGGATCGATCAGCGGAGCCATCGGCTACCGCGCCGAACTCACCGGCCAGCGCCGGCGCATCCTCCGCCTCGGCACGGCCGCCCTCATCGGCGGCCTCTGCGGCGCGATGCTGCTGCTCCTGCTGCCCCCGACGGCCTTCGAGACCATCGTCCCGGTACTCGTCGCGCTCGCCCTCGTCCTCGTGGTCCTGCAGCCCCGTATCTCCGCGGCCGTCCAGCGCCGCCGCGAGCGCAACGGCAACGTGGACCCGCACCCCGACGGCGGACCGCTCCTCATCACGTCCGTGATGCTCGCCAGCGTCTACGGCGGCTACTTCACCGCGGCCCAGGGGATCATCTACCTCTCCCTCATGGGCATGCTGCTCCACGACAGCCTGCAACGCCTCAACGCCACCAAGAACGTGCTCGCCGCGATCGTCAATTCCGTGGCCGCACTCTTCTTCCTCTTCGTCGCCCACTTCGACTGGACCGCCGTCCTGCTGATCGCCGTAGGCTCCGCCATCGGCGGCCAGATCGGCGCCAAGATCGGCCGCAGACTCTCCCCGGTGGTACTGCGCACCACGATCGTCGTCGTCGGCACGGTCGCCATCGTCCAACTCCTGATGCGCTGACACACAAAAGCCCGCCTCCCGAAGGAGGCGGGCTCTCACCTCACAGAACCGCGTACGCACCTACGCCGCGGACCGCTCGACGGACTCCGTGCCGTGCTGCGCCAGCCACTCCGGCAGCGCCGACCGCTCACCCGCCCGCAGCGCCAGCAGCATCGCGTCCGCCGGCGTCGGTACGAAGGGCTCGTGCAGCAGCGGCATCCCCGCCTGCTCCGGCGTACGGTCCGCCTTGCGGTGATTGTCCTCGGCGCAGGACGCGACCGTGTTCAGCCAGCTGTCCGCACCACCCCGCGACCGCGGCACCACATGGTCCACGGTCGTCGCCCGCCTCCCGCAGTACGCGCACCGGTGCTGGTCCCGGACCAGCACACCGCGTCTCGACCACGGCGCCTGTCTTCGGAACGGCACCCGCACGTATCTGCAGAGCCTGATCACCCGGGGCACCGGAAGCTCGACCGCCGCCGCACGGACACGGAGAGCGGGGTGGGCCTGCTCGACGACGGCCTTGTCCTGCAGCACGAGCACCACCGCACGGTTGAGTGTCACCGTCGAAAGCGGCTCGAAGCTCGCATTCAGTACCAGCGTGTCCCGCATTGTGCCCCACCTCCCGTGTGCCGGCCCGGCCCTAGTGGCGGGCTCTGGGCTTGGATCAACTCTGGCCGGGCACGCCGCGATGGACAACGCAATATCCGCGCACAACGAAAGATGCCCGCTCCTGATCTCTCCAAGACCAGGAGCGGGCAAACAACAGGCGAACCCTCGGAAAGCTACCCGCGGTTCTCGTACTCGCCGATCAGCTCGGCACGCGCCAGGGCGTGGAACCGCAGATTGAAGCCCACGACGGCCGGCGACACGTCGTCGCCGGGACCCAGCTTCTCGCTGTCCACCGCGTACACGGTGAACACATAGCGGTGCGGACCGTCACCGGGAGGCGGAGCGGCCCCGCCGAAGTCCTTCGACCCGTAGTCGTTGCGGACATGGACGGCTCCCGGGGGCAGCCCCTCGAACTTCCCGCCGCCCGCACCCGCCGGCAGCTCCGTCACCGACGCCGGGATGTCGAACAGCACCCAGTGCCAGAACCCGCTGCCCGTCGGGGCGTCCGGATCGAAGCACGTCACGGCGAAGCTCTTCGTCTCCGCCGGGAAGCCCTCCCACCGCAGCTGCGGCGAGGTGTTCCCCGCCGAGTGGACCTGGGCGTCCTTCAGAAAAGCTCCGGGCTCGACATCGGTGCTCGTCACGGTGAACGACGGCACCGGCGGATGGAAAGCATGAGGCAGCGGAGCTCTCTTCGCCTCGGTCACGTCTGAACCTCCGAATCCGGCAGTCCTGCGCGTACGCGCCTACGGCACCGAGCCTAGAGCCCTACAGCCAGTTACGACGGCCGCCGACATCAGCGAGCCACTGGTTGAGGTACGCGCCGAAGTCGGTCGTCTGGAAGTTGTGCAGATCCACCTTGAACGCCCGGTACGAGTCGCTGCCCTCGCTGAACAGCCCCGGCTTCTTGTCCATCTCCAGCACGACGTCCATCTCACGGTCGTCGGCGATGAAGGTGAGCTCCACCTGGTTCAGCCCGCGGTACTGCTGCGGCGGGAAGAACTCGATCTCCTGGTAGAACGGCAGCCGCTGACGGGTCCCGCGAATGTGACCGCGCTCCATGTCCGCGCTCTTGAAGCGGAAGCCCAGCTGAATGAACGCGTCCAGGACCGCCTGCTGCGCCGGCAGCGGGTGCACGTTGATCGGGTCCAGGTCACCCGAGTCAAGGGCGCGCGCGATCTCCAGCTCCGTCGTCACACCGATGTTCATGCCGCGCAGCTGCTGCCCGGCGATCGCCGTGACCGGCGTCTCCCACGGGATCTCCAGCCCGAACGGCACCACGTGCACCGCCCCGGCCTGCACCTCGAAGGCACCCCCGAGACGCTGCTTCGTGAACTCGATGTCCTGCTTGACCTCCTGGTCCCCGCCTTCCACCTCGACGCGGGCCTGCAGACCGACGGAGAGACCCTCGATCTGCTGGTTCACCGAACCGCCCTGGATACGCACCTCGCCCTGGACGACCCCGCCCGGAACGACGTTCGCCTCGGTGAGCTCGGTCTCGACGGAGGCACCGCCGGCCCCCATGCTCGCGAGCAGCCTCTTGAAGCCCATGTTCAATCCCTTCCTGGTTCTGACCCCTACATACGCGCGACGACGCTAGTCGGTTCCCTGACGACGGTGACGGGTACCCTCGGAGGCCATGTCCAAGAGCCCCGACCGTACGCCGCTGCCGCGGGACTTCTTCGACCGCCCGGTCCTCGACGTGGCCCCCGACCTCCTCGGCCGGACGCTGGTCCGCCACACGGAACACGGCACCATCGAACTCCGGCTCACCGAGGTGGAGGCCTACGCCGGCGAGGTCGACCCGGGCTCGCACGCCTTCCGCGGTCGCACCGCCCGCAACGGAGTCATGTTCGGCCCACCCGGACACGCGTACGTCTACTTCACGTACGGCATGTGGCACTGCCTCAACCTGGTGTGCGGTCCGGAGGGCAGGGCGAGCGGAGTCCTGCTGCGCGCGGGCGAGGTCCAAGTGGGCCAGGAGCTCGCGTTCAAACGTCGACTTTCGGCCCGCAACGACAGGGAACTGGCCAAAGGCCCGGCCCGCCTGGCCACGGCCCTCGACATCGACCGCACCCTCGACGGCGCGGACGTCTGCCGTGCCCAGGACGGCCAGACCGCTCCACTGGCCATCCTCACGGGCACACCCGCCGCTCCTGACCAGGTACGCAACGGCCCCCGCACGGGCGTCGGCGGCGACGGCGCGACTCACCCCTGGCGCTTCTGGATCGCAGACGACCCCACCGTGAGCCCCTACCGTGCCCACGCGCCACGCCGCAGGGCGACTTGACTCGGCGTAGCGAGACGCCTAACGTAGCCCGAGCCGCATGAACAGGGACTGCTGTTCTACAGCCCCCGAAGCGGCCATCCACTACCTACGACAAACCCAAGCGGGTTTGATTTCGGCATGCCGAAATTCGAACTCGATCGGCTCGATTATGAGCCGCCGGGAAAATCGGCTAGCGTAGTGAACACGCCGAAAGGCAGCCGAAAGGCAAAGGCCCTCCAACGGCCACTGGATACGAAATCCGAACCGGGAACGGAACGGAAAAAGAATCTGGTAAGGTTGGAAACACCGAAGGGAAGCGCCCGGAGGAAAGCCCGAAAGGGTGAGTACGAAGGAAGCGTCCGTTCCTTGAGAACTCAACAGCGTGCCAAAAATCAACGCCAG